>JAPLDE010000089.1:0-10360 GCA_026391855.1 Bacteroidota bacterium
ATCCGCTCAAAGATTTAATAAAGCTACTTTTGAATTGGCGAAATTGTTAAATGAAACTGAAACACAATTTCCAGGAACTCAGTTAACAATGATTTTTAAAATTTCCGCTCGTTCTGACTGCGTGGAGTAAGGAGTTCTGAATTTAATACCGTACCACATCGATACTCGAAACGGCAGCATCCATATTGATATAGATCTTCTGGGGGCTGGACCCGAAATTTTCAGTACGGTAAGTATTTCCGGTTTTTGTAAAGCCTTTTAAATTCCTGCTCGACAGAAACGTACTGGTAATAACCTCACAACCAGCACTTTGTGGTATCTGCACTTTTATTGATGAAGCGCCTGTTTCCAGGCTGAGATGGGTCTCTTTTTGAAGGGCCCCCAGTTTAATGGTAGCTGAAGTAGCGCCTCCGTTCAGGGTGAGATTTTTAATCTTAAATTCACTCAGATCCATGTCTAGGGAAGCGGCACCCACATCCATGGTAAAATCCCATAGAGGATTGGTATTCAGCTTAATATCCACCTTACCTCCATTATCCTCGTCCAGGTCAATATGCTTTTTGGAATGCATGTTCAGATTGATGATAGCTGAATCGCTTTTCCGCTGGACCTCCATGGAGTAATTCCCGATCTTACCGGCATTTTCAAAATTGATCAGATCGGCGGTGGATTGCCTGATATTGAAGGACCCTGCCGCCAGGTCTACGGTCACCACAGCCGTGTTTATCGTGCTGTCGTATCTTTCGGTCAATACCTGGCCGGGTTTGCTGTTATACTCAGTATCCTCATCATGCGAATGCCTTGACCAGTTCCAGCACCAGTCATTATCATGATAACGCTGAGGGGAGAGGGAGAAGAAAAGGATGGTCAGACCGATGGCCCCGAAAGAGATCAGGAGTTTCCACAGGTCCCTGACCGGGAGCACCGAGATTCCCCACAAAATAAGGATCAGGGGCCACATATGCCATAAGGCATGCCAGGTAAAGTAAACCACGCCCAGGTTCCTTAAAACCAGGGCCAGTCCGAGGGCAATAAATATCACACCCCAGAAAATCTTTTTATAATTCATTGTCTTTCTTTTTATTCGTTGAAAATGTATTCGTGATGATAACAACACCTATCACGATCAGAATGACAGGCCAGAGGTGGCCAAAATCAAGCTGGGGGATTAGTTCATCCAATAAGAACAATACGCCCAGGGTAAGCAGGATGATGCCTGCAATGAGGGCTCCGGATGACTTCCTTGTTACAGGTTTGAAATCAACAGCCGGTGCAGGTCCGGTAGTGTTTTCCGCAGCAGCCGGGTTCTCCTCCGCTTTTCCGAATGGCGCCCGTTGGTTCGTCCAGTCGAACGGCCGTTTGGGAATGACAATCCACAGGATCAGGTAGGCCAGCAGCCCTCCTCCTCCAAAAAAGCATAAAATGACAAAAACGACCCTGGAAAGTACAGGGTCCAGATCAAAATACTCGGCCAGTCCTCCACAGACTCCGGCAATGACGGAATCTGTCTGGCTGCGGTACAGTTTCTTCTCCATATTAATTGAATTTCATTTAGGACGGTTTGGATGTTATAAAGTTACAATTAATATTAATCAGGTGGCAGGCAAAAAAAGACAAGAGTCGCCATAGCTGAGAAAACGAAAATGATGATCCAGGGCATACTGATACGCTTTTCCCCAGTCACTGCCCAGAAAGGCCGCAATCAGCAGCAATAAGGTGCTTTTAGGCTGGTGGAAGTTGGTGATCATGCCGTCGGTCATGTGAAAGGTATAACCAGGTGCGATCAATAACCTGGTATATCCCCTGATGGGATCCGGATACCGCATCTTTACCATGTTTTGTAATGCATTCAGAATCTCCGCCCTGGAAAAGACCTGATATTTCAGCGGTCCGTACGGAATCCACTGATCAATAACCACAGCCTCATCCGGATCTACGCCCGTCAATAGTCTTGCTCCTATCCAGTAGAGGCTTTCCAGGGTCCTGACCGTTGTTGTTCCAACAGCGACAAGCTTTTTGTGAGCTGATGATTCCAAAAAGCCCAGTAACTCTTTTGAAATTTCAAAGGGCTCCTGGTGCATCCCGTGATCTCCGACTCTTTCGGAGGTGACGGGTTTAAAAGTCCCGGCTCCCACATGAAGGGTCAAAAAAGCATGATGAATCTGCCTGTTTTTCAATGATTCAAATACTGCAGGCGTAAAATGCAGCCCGGCTGTAGGAGCAGCTACCGATCCGTCGTGGCTGGCATATATAGTCTGGTACCTGAGCTTATCTTCCTCTTCCGGAGCCCGGTGAATATAAGGAGGAAGCGGGACTACCCCAAAAACCTCTATCACCTGCGAGAACGACAAGTGGGCGGGTTCCCAGGAAAACCGGATTAACACCTGATTACCTTCCCGGCTCGGCATTGATTCAGTCTGCTGATTTTCAACTCTTTCAGCAGTCAGCATCCAATCCTGCCCGTCCGTTTGGTGACTTTTTTGCAGCCTGCCGTCTTTCCACCGCCTGGCATTTCCGACCAGGCATTTCCATACCACAGGGGATGACAGCTGGAATGCCGTTTGGATCTCTGCGGAAGGCAGTTCAGGGTTCAGGCAGAAAATCTCGATGGTGGCCCCGCTTGGTTTTGTGAACAGCAAACGGGCATAAATGACTTTGGTATCATTCAGAACGAGCGCTGCAGCGGGGGGCAGGTGTTGGGCCAGGTTGGAAAAAGCATCATGAAATGGCTGATCACCAATACGATAGATAAGTAGTTTGGATTGGTCCCTTTGCTCCAGCGGAAAGAAGGCGATCCTTTCCAGGGGAAGCGGATAGTTGTACTCCTCTATCCTGATCAGCCTGGGGTCGGTTTCAGGGTCAGACCGGGGTGTGACCGGTTGCTCGTGTTCTTCTGTCATGAAAGTTAGCGGACTTAGCGGTCAAAGATACCTAAAAAGTGTAATTTTACTCAAAAAACGACCCTTATGCCATTCTCAAAACAGATCCCCAACCTGATCACCTGCTGCAACCTGCTGGCTGGCTGTACCGGTCTTATCTTCCTCCTGAACGATCAGCTGGTTGCCGCGGCCTATATGATTTTGCTGGCTGCTGTCTTCGATTTCCTGGACGGTACGGCAGCCCGCTTACTCGAGGCATGGTCGCCACTGGGCAAAGAGCTGGATTCGCTGGCAGATGTTGTATCGTTCGGGGTTCTGCCGGGACTGATCATGTACCGGATTATCAGCCAAACCGCTGAATTTCAGGAATATTCGGTACAACTGGCTACTTACCTGCCTTTTGTAGCCCTGGTGTTGCCGGTTGCCGCAGCCATCCGGCTGGGAAGATTCAATCTCGATACCCGCCAGTCCGAACATTTTCTCGGCCTCGCCGTACCTGCCTCTGCCCTTTTCTTTGCCGCTTTCCCCATCATCCTGAGTAATCATAATCTTGTCGGTAATGTACTGGTTATCAATACGCTTAAAGTGATCTTCGATCCCATCCTGCTCACCTGTTTCTGCCTGCTCTTTGCCATACTGATGCTGTCGGAGATCCCTCTCTTCAATATAAAATTCAAGAACCTGGGCTGGAAAGACAATAGCTATAAGTATATATTCCTGTTTATCAGCCTGATATGTATCATCTTCCTGAATTTTGCCGCCCTCATCGCAATCATACCGCTGTATATTCTGATGTCGGTATTTTTCAGGGGACAGTTTGTGAAAGGTGATTGAAGTGTTTATGGTGATTAAGGTGATTAAGGTGATGATGTTGAAGAAAACTAGTTTTTATACAAGGGGGCAATAATTATCAGTTATTCGGTGTACCAGTGAACCGATGTACCGGTTAATCTGTGTAACTAATTGGTACACTGGTAGATTGGTAAACTGATACACTGGTTCACCGATACACTGATACATTAATCACAGACTACAGATAATATTATTTCCTCAGCTCGAAATTAGTACCCAGGTAAAGGCGTCTTACCTGTTCGTCGTTGGCAAGTTCTTCGGAACTGCCTGATTTCAGCACCGCTCCTTCGAAAAGCAGGTAGGCCCTGTCGGTGATCGACAAGGTTTCATGAACATTATGGTCGGTGATCAGGACGCCTATGTTTTTCTTCTTCAGCCTGGCTACGATGGTTTGTATATCCTCAACGGCAATCGGGTCTACTCCGGCAAAGGGTTCATCGAGCAGGATGAAGCTGGGGTTTACAGCCAGGGCCCGGGCAATCTCTGTTCTTCGCCTTTCTCCTCCCGACAAAGTGATGCCGGGGCTTTTTCTTACATTCTGCAGACCAAATTCATCCAGCAACGACTCCAGTTTTTCCTTTTGCTGTTGTTTGGAACCTTTGGAGAATTCAAGCACAGCGCGGATATTGTCCTCCACCGACAGGTTCCGGAAAATGGATGCTTCCTGGGCCAGGTACCCAATGCCCTGCTGGGCCCGCCTGTACATCGGCTCCTCGGTGATATCCACATCATTCAGGAATACCTTTCCCGACAAGGGTTTTATCAATCCGACAATGATATAAAAGGATGTCGTTTTTCCTGCCCCGTTTGGACCCAGCAACCCGACAATCTCACCCTGGTTCACTTCAATGGTTACTTCTTTGACAACAGTCCTGTTACGGTACTTTTTAACAATTTTATCGGTTCGGAGAAACATGGTTTGGGATTAGCAGGAATACGAAAACAGATCAGAATGAAAACCAGAGAGTAAACCTTATGCCAAATTTCGAGATCTTGGGATGATCCAGGTAAGAAAGCCGCCAGACGGCATCAATCCTGAGCACCTTCAGGATGTTCTCGACCCCTGCTCCAGCCTCAAAATAAGGTTTGTGAAGCAGGTAGAGATTATCCGGGAATTTAGCCAGTGAGCTCACCATTGTAGAATCACGCATTTCGCCTACCAGTCCCTTCACCCAGGCTACCTCCCTCCATTTCAGTTTCCTGAGCAGAGGGACCCTGTTCAGAAATAATCCGTCGAAATGATGGGTGTAATAGGCGCTGACATAACGGTCGCTCACAAACTCATAGTAATTCATTGAATTAAAGGCATATTCATCGAAGGAGAAGGTTTCATTGCCTTCATGAAGCTTCAGCAGGGGGAAAGGAACATTACCCCAGATGCGGCCGGCTTCTATTATATATTTTGAAAACCCGAAAGCACCGATATTAAACCAGTGTTCAAGAGTAAGCTGTACCTTGTGAAATTCATAGTCGCTTTTAAGGGTATGGGGGATCCCATATGTATAATTGATCTGAAGGATCGGATACTTGGCACCCAGGCTGTTACGCTCGAATTCACCCATAACGAATCTTTCCTTGTAAGCAATGCGGGTAACAAGTCCGACTTCGGTTGTATTTATCGTTGTTTGAGATACAAGTTGATGAGTAGCCGAATTCTCGACAAGGAATTTTGAATTACCCACTGAAAGGATAGACCGGTGGGCGAAAGTGATCCTGTTCATCAGCCCGTTGAACCACTCGTGTTCATAATACCCCTTATATTCTTCCACCATCGAGAGCTTATCAGATGGCTGGCGGCGGAACAAGGCAGCCAGCAGGAAGTCTTCCCGGAAAGCAAACTGGCTTTGGCCAAGCTGTTCGATATCATACTTAAAATCAAGGCTGAGAGCCCGTCTTGGGTTCTTCTTCAGCATATACAGGGCACCCAGCCCGTACTTAAAGGTAACATCCTGGATCCCGTAAGCCAAATGACCCGATAACATGATCTTCTTGCTGAAATCATTGCTGGTCCTGCCTCCCACACGAAGCCTTCCCCCTTCCAGCCTGTTGAAGCTCAGAAACGACATGTAAGGACCCCATTCAAAATAGTTCTTGATATAATAACCGGTGGTTACCATCTTAACCACATCAACATAGGTCTTGAAAGCCGGCAGCGACTTCAGGGTGTCAATCATGTGATAGATGGTCTTTTCATCCCGGGTCAGGCTGTCATGACGGGCCGTTTTCCAATACGAATCCTCTTTGTCCAGGGCGTCGTCATTAACGATAATATTGATCGGAGACGCATAAAAAGCATCCGGTTGGGGTTTATTGAAAACATATTGATTGTAGGAAGTGCTTTTCCTGCCGTAAAATCCCATGGTGGTTTTGGCCTCTTCCACAACATTAAAGTCGGCTACCACATAATCCTTCGACAACATCCACTGGTGGTTGTCCACATACTCATATTCCTGATTGACTACCAGGTCGTTAATAAAGTTAATGTTGGCATCCTGTGCAATTTTCATATCCACCTTTTTAACCCCCCATGTCGTGTCATGAACCCAGAAATCGCCTGTAAAAGTAAGTTCCTGGGGCCGGCGGGGCTTGTACATGATCTTGTAACACCACTGGTTACCGATAAAGGTGCTGTCGACCAGGTAATACTTGTAATACATCAGACCGAAATTGGCAACCGGGCTGACAAAATTCTTCTGAAAGATTTGTATATAGTTATCGTAAATATTAACATTTTGAATGATATCTCCAAGGAACTGACTGATACTCTGATTTTTAATACCAGAAACCTTAGAAGCTTTTATTACCTCTATATTCGTTTTAGGAGAATTCCTGAAGAATACATCCGAAACGGTCTCCGATAAAAAGATAGGTAGATAGGCCTTGCCGTTTATGGTTGAAGTATCCAGGTTTTCGAAAATAAACTGGAAAGGTTTGAAGATTTTCCTGTTCTTGAACTTGTCGGTAATATTGTTGGCGTCGAACTGTATCTTGGTGTATGCCTCATACTGGTAGTAATCCAACTTTTCCCTGTCATTGTTTTTCTTATTCTTTATGATCTTTCGCAGGATCACTTCGGCAGGGTTCTCACCGGGAACGATAACCACTTCTTTCAGCAGCACATTGGCCGGGACCAGCTCAAAGTTAATGGTCTGGAATTTACCTTTCTGGACCTTGCGGGCCTGTCGGATATACCCTATAAAACTGGCCAGCAGCGAATCAGTGATGTTTTTTGTTTCCAGGGAGTATTCTCCTTCAAAATTGGTTTGTGTTCCAATAGTGGAGTTCCTGAAAACGATATTAACAAAGGGAACAGGTTGTTTTGTTTCCGAATCGGTGACCTTGCCCATGATCTTGGTTACCTGGGCATTGGAAACCATTGACAACAAGATCAGTATTGATACGAAGTATGCGCGAGTGAATCTTAGAGGCATTTAAATGAGGTTAAGTGTCAATGATCAGTTCAGGATTGAAAATTACAAAATTCCTTCCATCAGGATATCGTGAAGATGAATAACGCCAATATACCGGTTTTCTGATAAAACCAGCAGCTGGGTTATATTGTTCGATCGCATTATCTGAAGGGCATCGATGACCAGGGTTTCTTTATCGATGGTTTTTGGATTGAGCGACATGATGTCATTGGCTGTAACGCGGTCAATATCAAGGTTTTTCTGAAGCATTCTCCGCAGGTCTCCATCGGTAATGATGCCGGAAAGCTTTTCCCCCTCGGTTACGGCAGTACAACCAAGCCGTTTTGAGGAAATCTCAACAATGACGTTCCTGACCGTCTCACGGATGTCCACCCTTGGGGTTTCATTCCTGATATACAGGTCTTTAGCCTTAAGATACAATTGTTTACCCAGCGAACCTCCCGGGTGGAACTTGGCAAAATCAGCGGTGGTAAATCCCCTGCATTCAATTAAACAAACAGCCAGTGCGTCTCCCATCACCAGTTGGGCAGTAGTGCTTGAAGTAGGAGCCAGGTTATTGGGGCATGCTTCTTTTTCAACACTAGTATTCAGCACATAATCAACCTGTTGCGAAAGAAAACAAGGGATATTACCGGTCATTCCCACCAGGGTGTTGCCCATCATTTTTAACAAAGGAACCAACAATTTGATCTCCGGAGTGTTACCTGATTTTGACAGGCAAATAATGATATCATCGTTTTGTATACTTCCCATATCACCATGAATAGCATCGGCGGCATGCATAAAAACGGCCGGAGTTCCGGTGGAGTTAAAGGTTGCGACGATCTTGGCTGCAATATTGGCGCTTTTACCAATACCGGTGAATACAACTTTACCCCTGGATTCCAAAATAACCCGGACTACTTTTACAAATTCTTCATTTATATAATTTTGCAGGTTAAGGACTGCTTCCGCTTCATTGGCAATGGTATTCCTTGCTAATTTTATTATTTCCGCTGATGTTTTCAATGAATAAAATATTTTTATTGCTTCTCGCAGTTTTTTGATTAAATTTGTATTAGGTGGGGGTTGTTATTCAATCAACTTATTGGAAAATAAATCTTTCCATTATGAGTTTTTCTATGTTGTTCTAATGTTAAACAAAGGTAGTCAAAAATTTTTGTAGAAAGTCATGACCGTGAAGACCGACTATCAGCTACACGTACTTCTCAAAAAGATTTTCGGATTTGAGAGTTTTAAGGGTAACCAGGAGGTTGTAATAGAGAATCTGCTGGCCGGCAAAGACACATTTGTCATTATGCCGACAGGAGGGGGTAAGTCAATGTGTTTCCAACTGCCCGCCATGATCAGTGATGGCACGGCTATCGTTATTTCCCCGTTGATCTCCCTGATGAAAAACCAGGTGGATGCCATCCGTACTTTTGGTGCCGACAAAGGAGTGGCTCATTTTCTGAACTCCTCCCTGTCAAAAGCTGAGATCACGGATGTGAAAAACGACATCACTACCGGCAAAACCAAGCTGCTGTATGTGGCTCCCGAGTCCCTGACCAAGGATGAAAATGTCGAGTTTCTCCAGGACATACAGATTTCCTTCTATGCTATTGACGAGGCGCATTGTATTTCTGAGTGGGGGCATGATTTCCGGCCGGAGTACCGCAGGCTCAGGCCTATCATCGATGCCATCGGGCAGAAAGTCCCGGTGATGGCCCTTACCGCTACTGCAACTCCGAAAGTCCAGCAGGATATTCTGAAGAGCCTCCAGATGACCAATGCCTCTGTCTTTAAATCTTCCTTCAACCGGCCAAACCTGTATTATGAAGTAAGGCCCAAGACCAAGGAGGTGGCAAAGGAAGTCATTAAATATATTAAGCTCAATTCCGGAAAATCAGGCATAGTTTACTGCCTCTCCAGGAAAAAGGTGGAGGAAATGGCTGAAACCCTGCAGGTTAACGGCATTAAAGCACTTCCCTACCATGCCGGTATGGACTCGGTGACCAGGGCCCTGAATCAGGATAGATTCCTGATGGAAGAAGTGGACGTGATCGTGGCTACTATCGCCTTTGGAATGGGGATCGACAAGCCGGATATCCGTTTTGTGATCCACTACGATATGCCTAAAAGCCTGGAAGGATATTACCAGGAAACCGGCCGGGCAGGCAGGGACGACGGAGAAGGAAATTGTATTACCTTCTACAGCTACGACGACATCCAGAAACTGGAAAAGTTCATGAAGGGAAAACCGGTAGCTGAGCAGGAAATCGCCAGGCAATTGCTGATGGAAACGGTTTCTTATGCCGAATCCTCGGTTTGCCGCAGAAAACAACTGCTCCACTATTTCGGTGAGATCTTTAATGAAGCCGATTGCCAGAACTGCGACAACTGTGTGCATCCCAAAGCCAAGTTCGAAGGGAAATCCTTTGTTGAATCGGTGCTTGAATGTGTGATGGAGGTCAAACAACAGTTCAAGGAAAAGCATATCGTCAATATTCTGCTTGGAAAAACATCCACTTCTATCAAGGGATATAAGCATCATAAGCTGGAAACCTTCGGAAAGGGCGCCGATAAGGATGAACGTTTCTGGAATGCCGTTATCCGCCAGACCCTTATCGAAAGATTGCTGACAAAAGACATTGACAATTACGGCATCCTGAAGATCAGTCCTGAAGGCCTAAAGTTCCTGAAAAGTCCTTATTCTGTGATGCTTACACAGGATCACGATTTTGAGAAGGAGGAGGAAGAGGACTTCTTTGCCGGTGCAGGCAGCCGGACCAGCACTACCGATAAAACATTGTTCTCCCTGCTGAAAGACCTGAGGAAAGAGATCTCCCGCAAAGAAAAGCTCCCCCCCTTCGTTATTTTTCAGGACCCTTCATTGGAAGACATGGCCATTCAGTACCCCATCACCCTGGAAGAACTGAAACAGATTACCGGCGTTGGTGCGGGAAAAGCCTCGAAATACGGAAAACCCTTTGTGGAACTGATCAAACAATATGTGGAGGAAAATGAGATCACCCGTCCTATGGACCTGGTCGTCAAATCCCCCGTCAACAAATCAGGCCTCAAAGTATATATCATTCAGAATATCGACAGAAAGATCGCCCTGGAAGACATCGCCTATGCCAAAAACCTGAGCGTGGAAGAGTTGCTGACCGAAATTGAGAGTATCGTTTCGGCCGGTACCAAGATCGACCTGGACTA
>JAPLDE010000089.1:10411-26576 GCA_026391855.1 Bacteroidota bacterium
TTTGTTGATCCCTATCACCAGGAAGAGATCTTTGATTATTTCCGGACCGCAGAATCGGATTCTATCAAAGACGCACTGGCTGACCTGGGTGAAGATGAATTTTCAGAGGAAGAGATTCGCATCATGCGCATCAAATTCCTCTCAGAATTAGGCAATTAAAAAACATTATTATGGAGGAAGACCTGATAACCCCTGTCCCTGACCAGGAGCCGGAACAACCGTTTATTCCTGAAACAGTGCAAACTGTTGACGCCCCGGTTGCCGAAACGCCTGAACCAAAGAAGAAAACTTACCTGCCCTGGCTGAACCTGGCAGTATTGGCCGGCCTTGTGGTGCTGTATGTCCTCTTCTTTGTACATGCAACACACCCCCACAAAGAACCCAAAATCCCTGAAGCCGCTTTGTTTAAAAAAGAAGGCGGACTCACCATCGCTTTTATCAATTCTGATTCATTAAAAGCTCATTATCAGCTTGTTAAAGACCTGCAACAGAAACTGGAAGGAAAATTCTCAAAGTTGAATGCCGATATTTCCGGGAAACAAACAGCCCTTGAATCCAGGGCCGGAGAACTTCAGCGAAAATATGAAAATAAACAGATCTCCATGGATGAAGCCCAGCGAATGGATGAACAACTTAAGGCCGAAGGGAAAAAGATCTACGACCTCAACCAGCAGTATTCCGACCAGATGGCAACGGAAGAAGGCAGACTGAACCAGATCTATATCGACAGCATCAATAACTTCCTGGCCAGGTATAACAAAAAGTATTCATTCGACTACATCCTGGGTTACTCAAAGGGGGGAGGCATACTATATGCCAGGGATACCCTCGATATTACAAAATATGTCCTGGAGGGGCTGAATGACGAGTATTACCAGAAATTTCCAGAGTCAAAAAAGAAATCGAAGTGAGAACCAGGATTCTGATCATTGTCACGCTTTTTGCCCTGTCCTGCAGTCATAACGAAGAGAAACCCTCTTCCGCCATTCTGTCACGGGATACAATGATTTCGATTCTTGTTGATTTTCAATTGGTTGAAGGCGAATCCCTGAGAAGACAGCAGCTCGAACAAAATGTTCCCTTCTACACAAATTTCTATTACGAAGCCATTCTCAAAAAACATAGCATTACCCGCCGACAGTTCAGGGATAACATCACCTATTACAAGGATCACATGGAAGAGCTCGAAAGCATGTATACCCAGGTGCTGAACCGTCTGAGCAAGATGCAGAACGATGCCGGTATCCCCGTGAAACCAAAAGCAATCTCACCACAAAAGGAAAAATGATCAATAATCCGGTGTGACACTGGATTCAATTATTCACTGGTACACCGGTTATCGGTACACCGGTACACCGGAAAACTGACACGCTGTGTCTTTACTGTTTAGTGTAAACTGAATGAATGGTGTCCAATTGTGTTTGATCATGGTTAGCATAATACGTCCAGGTAATCTTATTATTCGCAAAGCTGCCTGATCCATTGACGGTTATTGATTTACCAAAAGACTGCGCGGGGAGGGTTATAGAGGATATCGTCACAATGGCATATGGTTTAATGTTGTAATCGTAAAAATTATTGATCAACACCTGGCTGCTGTTATTCGGATCGGCAGTGATCTGAACCTCATAGTTCAGTTTCTTACCGTTTTCGACAACAGACCAGCTTCCTATGTATTGGTCCCTGACATCCTGGTTACTAACTGTGTTTTGATCAGGGTTACAGGCTGAAAATATTGATAATCCTATGATTATCAGGATATAAGTAAAAATATTTATTCTTTTCATCGGGGAAATATTTCAAATTTCTTTATATTTTGACAACTTTCACAAAAGCCATCTGTCCTTTGGTATTGACAATCCTTACAAAATAGATGCCAGGCAGCAGGGTTGAAATTGAAAGCCTGAGTGAATGACGGCCAGCCGGATAAAGAGCCCCTTCCTTTTCCAGTAAAACCGCACCCGTGGGCGAAATCACCTGATAACCGATGGTTGCCGGCTCTTCGAGGGCCAGGGTGATACTGCTTTCGGCCCCTGCCGGGTTTGGAGATACGCTGACCTGAAAACCAAGTCTGCCGTCAGGTTTATCACCAAAACCAGTAGAAATTCCCAACGCGGCAGAAATGGTACTGTCGAGGTTCTGGTAACCGGGCGGATAGATCTGCTTATTGAGGATCAGCCTGTTGGGGGCAATCAGCACCATGGTGGGGAAACCCTGGATAAAATAGTATTGCAGCGCGACGGTATTTCCATGCCCGTTAATCCCGCTTATCGTCGGAAAAGTAATTCCGTATAATGAATCAAACTCCAGCACACCAGGATTGTCGTCACCATAATTAATCCCCAGGAAAAAAACATCCTGCAGGTTGGAACCAAAATGCACATAAGCCTGCTCTATTTCAGGCGCATAAGTCACACAGGGACCACAGGTGGTGGTAAAAAAATCCAGCAGGACATATTTATTGGAATCCAGGATAGGAAACAGGTTATAGACGATCCCATGAACATCTTTTACATTGATATCAACGGCTGTATCGAGAGTAGTCTGGGCCATTGAACCTGATATGAAGGAATAAAAAAGAAGAATGACGGTTAATCTCTTTATAGAAATCATTTAGTTATATTATTGATTATCAATCTATTAAAAGAATTATATTGATTTTAGTATTTCAGCCACTTTTTCGGTTAGCCGGCTGGCTCCTATCCTGAACAGGCGGGGGGTCAGCCATTCATTACCCAATATATCATGTAACAACAATAAATATTGAATGGCTGTTCCGGGTTCGGAAATGCCGCCGGAAGGTTTCAGTCCGGCTTTTTTACCGGTTTCGAGGTAATACGCTTTAATGCAGTCGAGCATGATCAGCGCGGCGGGCAAAGTAGCTCCTATGGTTGTTTTTCCGGTGGAAGTTTTAAGGAAATCGGCCCCTGCCCTGAGTGCTATTTCGCCGGCCCTTGCGATGAGCAACGGCTCCTTCAATTCTCCGGTTTCGAGTATGACTTTTAAAACGGCCTTGCCACAAACCTCCCTGAAAGAGGCGATCTCATCATAAACGAATGAATAATCCCCGCTGATCAGCCTTCCCCTGGAGATCACCATATCAATCTCGGCAGCACCATGGTCCAGGGCAAAAGCAGCTTCCTGCAGCCGCAGATGCAGCGGTGACTGCCCCGACGGGAAAGCCCCTGCCACACTGGCTACGTTAATCCCGGTATCCTTCAGTGCATTACAGGCAGCCCTTACAAAAACAGGGTAAACACAAACCGATGCCACCTTCAGACCGGACGGCACCGACCTGCCCAGTTCTGCTACCTTACGGCAAAAACGATCCACCTTCTCATCATGATCCAGCCCGTCAAGAGTGGTATGATCGATGCAGGTGAAGATCAGCTTATACTGTTCATCTGCGGGAAGCATTTGATGATGCCCGGCAGTAATATCATTGGCCCGGTTCAGTAAAAGTTCCTCTGTAATATTTCCTAAATGATCAAACGCAAATTCCATGATCAGTTATCTCATTATTATTATCTTACCATGGGCAGAACCCGGAACCTTATAATCCCTGCTGTCGAGCGAGGGGTCAATAAGAGGCGGGTCTCCCTTAAATCTCAGGTTGACGCTGTAAAGATACAATCCGTTTGGCAACAACTTACCATGCTGGTCGCGGCCATCCCAAAAGGTCCGTGAAATATTGGTCCCTATATGCACAGACCCGAATTCCTGAGCAGTGATCTCCCTGACAGGCCGCCCGGAAAGATCGTAAATGCTGATGGAGAATGACTCCGGTAAGTCAGTGCCTGTCAGAATAAAAGCAAAACGGGTATAGGATGAAAAAGGATTAGGCATAGCAAACACTTCAGTGCGAAGATTTTCCAGCTTCACCCTGAAATGGATCCGGTAATTGGTTGAACCGGAAAGATTATTGCTGGCATCCTGCCCCCCGACGGTCAGCAGGTAACTGCCTTCATGGCTGAAAACAGGATGACAGGTAACTATGCATTCGTTGCTCCCCGGGCCGGCGCCCTGGAAATTCATTACCGTTGTGCCTGAATGGCTGTAATAAACTCTTGTCAGGGTGTCTTCCTCCCGGTTCAGCCATACCCTCACCGCATTGGTATCTGTCAGCCTCATAAACAGATTTTCATCGCGAAGCACGATCTTTATCTCCGGGGTTGGTGAAACATAGTCATAATCCCTGATATGAACTCGGTCGAAGGTAACATCCATCCATGGGCTGATTTTATCAATATCAACATAAAACCCCATCTCCCCTATATTATTCACATGGGTTTGTTCGGGCTGGTCGAAATATGGGTTAACCTCCACCCACAATCGGTTATATCCTGATCTTCCGATCGTTGAAAAAGTGACGGAATCCGTCAGTATATCTCCGGCAGGGTGAGGTCGTAATCTTTTCTTCAGGAGTGTATCGCTGATCTCCCCTTTCTTCAGCCAGTAAACCACCAGTAAACTGTCCATATCCGCCTCGCTGATGTTGTGAAAGGCCAGTTTCAACCGGACCGGATCGCCCTCCTGAACCGTATCTCTGTGAAAGCTGAACCCTGCCGACGGATCTATGGCAGTTTCAGGCACAGGATCGAAGAGTACCTGCCAGCGTTTCAGGAAGGGAGGGTTCCTGGGATGGGAAGGATTAGTAGAAGTATCCTTCATGATAAGCAAAAGCCGGAGATACGGATAGGCAGAAGCAGAGATCAGCTGTTCGAGCTGGTAAATATCTGCCGAGTCGGCAGAAACACCACATAATATAGTATCTGCCTGCCCTGAAGGCCGGATGCCCAGCACCCCAAACTTTACAGAGTCATCCTCATCCGCTATCACCCGCCAGTGCACTGAATGCCACTGACTTGCAGGTCCGATGGGAACAGACAGTACGCTTCCCTTATCATAGTTGGTCTC
Organism: Bacteroidota bacterium; assembly: GCA_026391855.1. Taxonomy (GTDB): domain Bacteria; phylum Bacteroidota; class Bacteroidia; order Bacteroidales; family CAIXZF01; genus JAKLIX01. Next base: position 15,329 of record JAPLDE010000089.1, read on the forward strand.
AACAGACACCTCCAGCTTAACAAGGGAATCCCGGGGAGCATCAAGGCCCGTTTCAAAGGCGCTCCCGATGGCTCCGCCCTTCCTGCCAAAGATGATGTATGGAGAAGTATCCCGGATCTGCCGGATGATCTGGCTCCCGATAGACTCAAATGCCTCAAAAACATGTTCTTCATACTCCTGCGCACGGTGATTGCCATGGCTGAAGGCCAGCACATAGTATTGACCGGGGATGATACTGATAAAATCAGTAATGACCTGCCTGGCAGCAGAATCATAAGTGCAGAAATCAAAGGCCGCCAGCGGATAAGCCCTGCAATGAACGTTGCCGTATGGACCCAGCCCATTACCCATGTTGTGACTGATCCAGGGCTCAAAAGATACCGGGTTAAAAACGGCAAACTTCAATCCCATACTTCCATAACAATCCGTTTGGGTGCATGACCATATATCCAGGATATCATTGTTCACCTTGAAATTCTCTTCCTGCCAGGTATGCCCCCAGTTATAAGTCTGCGCTTCCACTGTCTTAAAATCCTGGATATAGGCAAACTTAAGCGAATCCTTCAGGTACCTGACAAAACGATATTCATTCCTGTCCATCTGCAGGAAATGCGCCTGCGACCATCCCCTTTTCCCCTGAATATATTGAAATGAACTATTCTTCCATTGAATCTCACCCGGTGACTCCTTATACAGGCCACATCTCCAGAAATACACCACACTGTCCTGATCAACAGGAAGATGCATACTCCAGGAAATCACACCGCCGGCATGTTCCATTACAGTATCCCTTTTTAAGGCTGACTGGAAAGCTGGATTAGTATCTAATTCAATTATATATTTTTTTATTGATGAAAACGGATAACTTGTTGATAATCTTAATATTAAATTTTCAGATGGAACAATCCCATATTCAGGAGGGCTGATCGGAAGAAGATCGGCTGACTGGATAAACAGGTTTGTTTCCAGGCTGTTATTGAATTTCCTGTTGTTTTCATCGATCTCATTCAGGGCATCCAGTGTGACTCTAAAGGTGTTGATACCGATCCCGTCAACCCTGTTAATCCCGAAAGTGAAACAGATAGTGTCTTTCCATAAAGGGGCTTTTACGCGCAACAGGGTATCGGTGAGTGTTTTGCCGGCAACCAGCCGCTGTATCCTGACAAAGAACATCGTATCCAGGGCTTTCCCGTTATTAGTGGGGATGATCCGGATACGGAAAGAATCTGATTCGGTTGTCACCTCTGAAGGAATGAACTCAATTTTGGAAGGAGTTTGTTCAGAAGGAGTGAGGTCATAATCGGGGAAAGGAGCCGAATTCATCACCAGGGCAGGATCGCCGTGAAGGGCCATTTCCTGGCAGGTTTCCCGGTAGGAAAAAGATTTGTATGCAGTATCCGACAGTATGTCATGTATGCTTCGGCCGATTATTTTTCCCAGGCTTTGCCCATATGTGGGCCCGGTGAAATTTTCAAAAAACTGATGCGTCATCACATGAAGATAGAGGAATTCTCCCTCCGAAACCGAAGCCAGATAAGCGATAGCTCCTTTTTTGGGTAACAATACATATCGTTCGCTGGAAAGCCCGTAGTGATAGTCGAAAATATCCCCTGCCCAGCACGAATTGCCGATCACAAAATAATATTTGCCCTCGTTGTTATAATCTCCGGGATCCCCGATACTCATGTCATAACTGATCCCGCTGGCGTGTCCAAAATAGGTGATCATACTAACACCCTTATTTTCAAGCATATCACGAATAAAAAGGGATTGATCAACCAGGATAGGATCAGGTGAATCTTTAAAAATATTGGTCACATTGCCGCCAAACAAAGGACCTCTTAACAGGGTATCATAAGTGGTCAGAAAATAATGAAAAATATCCTGTTCGAAACTGTTAGAACCCCCGCCAAACTGAAGAATGTTCTTAAACGATTCTTTGGGTACCCGGAGGTTTTCTTCGAATTCCTTCACCTTTTCAAGATAATGGATGACATCCTGTTCTGAATAAGCGCTGAGCCTGCCGGTAGGCAACCTGACTTCATTATAGTCGGGCAATTCCATCGAAAAGAGCCAGTCGGAAGGTGGATAGCCAAAGGTAGGGACCAGTGTCCCGTTCCATTTACCTGCATCCTTGCGATAGTCGCTGGATATATACGATTTGCCGATGAGGAATAGATACTGGGGTGGATTGGGAAACTGATCAAGGGCAAACCTTACATAATTTTTTATGGCCTGAGGATCTTTGCGGATACCAAAGGCAAACTGGTCATAAAGCTGATCAACATCGCAAACCAGGGTTTTGAATAATTGGGGATAGCCTTCCGTTTCGCGGTAGGTTGCATATTGTTGTGCTTCCGGAAGCAGGGAAGAATGGGTAATTATAAGATAGTCGGCAGCGTGGTTAACAGAAGGGTTGCCAAAGTCGGTAAACTGGGCGGTAAGGGCTTCCACTGCCGACAGGGAGGTAATGCTTGTCACCTGGCTCTCCGGAATAAAAAAGCAGGATTCCTCACCAGGCATGTTTGCGACCAGGGCTTTTTGGTATAGCCCCTCCTGTATAACCCTGATCAGCCGGTGATTGGTCAGGTCGTACAGGTGCAAGGAATCCCCCATATTCAAGGTAATGCCCGACATCCGGACATATGAATACAGAGAACCCGCGGATTCAGGAACATTGAAACGGGCAGAGGTTATATTGTTGAAGTTGAGCGTCCTGGGATAGAGTACTGAAAGATAAGCGACCGAGGCCCATTCCTGGGCGATCTGGCCGGGAACCTCAATATTCTTGAAAACAAATGAGGCATTACCTCCAAAAAACTGATTAAGGGCCACTGGCCTGGAGATTCTGACCGGGACAAAATAGGAACAAAAAGTATCTACCAGTATAAGAGATTCGATATCCACCTCCAGATGGCAATGATCGGTAGTCAGAGCCCTGTTTGAACCTCCGGTAACTGAAAATTCAGCCAGTGCATCAGGGCCCTGGCTATATAATCCATCGAGGGTAAGCGTGCGGGCAAAGGCCTGGTTCATCTGTATCTTATACCCCGACCATCCTTCGCCACCGGTGTAGGCAGCATCACCAATGGTGGTATTTTCGTCGGAGGTGGCATATCTTTCTCCTGCCAGGTATTCATCAGTATACACGGCAAGCTTCTTATACCATATATAATTAAGCGGTGTGTAGGAAGAGAAATTCACGTTCCCGTCATAGATCATTCTGGGATTATTGCCCGTGGTGTTCCATGAGAAATAGTAACCCGCGCTATCGGTGAACAGGCTGTAATACGGATTTACCCGGCTGGCAGGGTTGTTGTAAACAGCTGAATCAAACCAGCCATCATTCTTTTGGGCATAAAACTCGATAAAATCACCCTGGTTAAAAATGCCGTCACTGCCCAAATGGATGTAAAGGTATTGCTGTTGCCCCCTTCCCCACACCTGGAATAATTCGGGATCAATGTTACTTATCTGAAAACCAAATGGTTGTAAACTGTTTTCAAGAAGATCATAATCAAGCCGGATAACCCCATCATTGAAAACAGAAAAACGAAAATATTTCTGGTTGTAATTAATCCATTCATTTCCATATGGTTGTGAATAAGATAACCAGGGAATAAGGACCATAAGGACCAAAAATAACCCTGAGAGCATCACCTTTGACAACCAAGCCGTAAGTGTCAGCAATCGCATTTTTCCATCTTGATAAAGGTGGAATAAAGATACAACAATAAGTGCAACCGGGCTTTTATTCAACTATGGTCAGTGTCCCGATCTTTTCAACCTTTGCCCCGTCGATGGCTTTGCTGTAACTCAGGCGGTAAGCGTAAACACCTCCCTGCATATACTGTCCATGGCTCGTGCCATCCCATCCTTCCTCAGGATTAGTAGTTTCAAAAAGCAGTTTGCCCCAACGGTCGAAAATCTGGAAAACATAGTTGTTGATGCCCATAAAATCGCCAATGGGCTTAAAATTAGGATTATAACCCTTGGGTGTGAAGGCATTAGGGATAAAAACCGTGCTGCACTCGGTTACAATAACGGTATATTCCTGTATACCGGAACATTGGACATTTTCAAAGGTTTCACTCACTGTAACCGAATATGTTGACGTAAAGGAAGGCTGAACATTGATCGCCGGGGTTGAAGAACCATTGCTCCATTCAAAAATGCTTCCGCCTGTTGCTGTAAGAACAGCTTCTGCCCCACTGCAGACGGTATCAGATGATGATACGATTCCGGCAATCACTTCCGGCGCAACCAAAACGGTAACAGAACCGGAGTTCTGGCAGCCGTACTGATCGATAACTGTTACAGTATAAGTGGTATTTATTTCAGGAGACACAACAGCGGTCTTATGACGGTCGCCGTTGCTCCAGTAATACTGCTCGCCACCGCCTGCTGTAAGTGAAATAGATTCACCATGGCAGATGGTGGGATCAGGATTCAGCGATACCATCGGAAGGGGATTTACGATGACCAGGCCGGATCCGGTGTTCTGGCAACCATATTCATCGGTGACCGTCACCCAGTAACTGGTGGTTTCCTCAGGCTGAACCATAAGCTGAGAGCCGGTCATGCCATTGTCCCATTGATAGGTAACACCCCCATGGATTATTACCAGGGCCATCTCCCCTTTACAAACTGAATCACCGGTAATATCGGGTAAAGGAAGGGGATGGACCAGAACGGTCACCGAATCGATGCCTGTACATCCAATATTGTCGGTGGCAGTCACCGTGTAAGTAGTGGTCTGATCGGGCTGGGCATAAATGATATCGGTTGTCGATCCGGTTGACCAGTTATAGGAATATGGACCAATAGCCTGGATGACAGTGTTCTGACCCTTACAGATCTCCTGTTTCCCAATAAATTCAGGGATAGGTTTGGAATGAACATACACCACCATGGAATCGGAAGCAATGACTGAAGGAGGAATTGTGCTTCCTATTATATAAACGTAGTAGGTAGTTGTTTGCGTGGGTGCGACAGTAACGGGGCCCATATTGGCAGAACCGGTCGACCATTGGACGGACTGGCTAAAGGAACGAGAGACTTTGATGTTGTCGAGCCCCCAGTTATCATCGAAATGGTCGTTGAAAAAGCTACAGGAGGTTTGTATCCAGCGAAGGCGGGTGTATGGGGTCTGAGCTTCAGGCGGGATTTGGAAATGATAATTGCCCCAGGTGGTAAACGGAGTGGGATCATACGTCAGCGGACTCTGCACATTGGGATTTGTCGGCAGAAAAGTTCCGTTTGGGCAGAAATAAGTCATATCGATCCAGGTGATCCCGTTATCAACAGAATATTGTAAGGAGACCCCTTCGAGCATCTCATCGGGGCCTTCACAACCGGGAGGGTCACCCTGGACACCGAAAAGAAGGTCGAAGGAAAGATATCCGCCCGGCGTCAGGTCAAGCCACTTGGTTTCTATGATCCTCGGTACTGCCGTTTCTTCCCCGAACCAGAGGCAGACATGATCTTCGTTGGGATCGCAAGGAGGCGAAGAAACGGTCCCGGGAGTAACATATTCCCAGTCATCCCCCAAAGCACCTGAATTAAAATCGTTATAAACAATAAGGCATTCCCCGGCCAGCGCTATCTTCACGCTATCACCCCTGCATATCTCAACAGTATCGGGCGAAAGACTGTCAACCATTAAAGAAATCCAGCACTGACTTCTAACCTGGATGGTTGCCATCAGGAAAAAAACGAAAATCAGGTACTTTAACTTCTTATTCACGCGGGTTGGTTTATTATTATCTTTTTTGGTTTCCAAATGATCCATTCTCCAATGATTACAGTCACTTCCGATGGCTGATATCAAAATTACCTAACTTTTATCGATCAATGTGTTAATAAATCTGTTGATAAGCTGTTAATAAGTTGAAAATATTGTTAATAACCCTATTAACTGTTTAATTATCAGTTTCTTAAAAAGACTGCTTCCGGAATATCCGACCTCGTCAGATCTCCCAAAAGTAGTCTTTTGTTATACCGGGAAAACTATCAGAAACTATTCAACAACCATCCTTTTTGTAGTTGAATGGTTCCCTAAGGTAAAGGTGTAGAAATAAATCCCCTGGTTAAGTGATGTGACATCCAAGGTCAATGTACCGGTTCCAACACCTTTCATTCCGTAGTTCTTTGAAAAGACGGTCTGTCCGGTTACATTGGTAAGCTGTAACGACACATTGGCCGCACTTCTGAGGGTATACTGTATAGAAGTTGAATGCCGGGCCGGGTTGGGAAAATTCTGGCTGACCAGGTCTTCCGGCATGACAGGTTTGTTTATCCCCAGTCCAATGTCCGATTTTGGTATGGACATATAGGAAATGGTGTTGTCGGTATACGGGTCGGTATCTCCCTGAACAGCCAGTCCGGGTTCCTCGTCATACTGATACAGCAGGTGCAGACTATTATCTGAATACGCTGACAGGGAGGGGAACACACACTCGTGGAAATTATGAACGATACTTCCCGTCAGGTCAGTAAAGTCTGACCAGGTCGCACCACCGTCGGCAGAAAACCTGCACCAGATATGACGGTAGTTTTGGGTAGAAGTGCTGTGGTTATCCATGATTGAGGAATAAACGAGAATAATATTGCCATCAGCATCAACACAAGAGAAAGGCATGCTTGAAACTGAAAGAAAATAAGCGGCAATTCCGTCGAAATCAAGAATGGTATCATTACCATTGGCATCCTGCACATAACCTACTATGTTATCATGGGCCCATAAACTATCGAGATTCAGGGTCTGGAAAGCAGGCATATCCTCATTCCAGTATACCACCCCGTCGGTAGCTGGGTAATAGGTATACAGTCCGTCAGTTGTATCGGGATTCGCCACTTTCATCAATCCGAAAAAGACATGTGCTTTCCCGCTGTTATCCAGGCAAACATTTATTGATCCGTCGCAAACCGTGATAGAATCAATGATCAGGGTATGGGCTTCATCATACTTGGGATAAGGATACTGGTAGATCATGGTTTTGTTCCAGGTAGCACCATTATCATTAGATTTCATCAGGAAAACATCGGTCCATTCATCACCATAAACGAAAGCAATATTACTTCCGACAGGTTCAGCCAGTGAATAGCTGTCACCTCCAAAACCCAGATATCCCTCCGAGGTCATACCCGGGAGTTGCTGGTCGGCAATATCCCAGGTCGCCCCTCCGTCGGTTGAGCGGGAGTACAGGAGTGCTCCGTCGAGTCCCTGGTAAACGGCGCCGCCGCTCCCTGAAGGCCGGGTAACGGCAATCATGTGTAATGTATTATGGTCTGTACCGTTTGATACCATCCTTGGCCAGGAAAGCCAATAGGATCCTGCCGGGCTGGGAGGATAGGTTTCGCTCCAGCTGCCGGTTCCTTTAATTTCGCGTTTGTTCAGGATCAGGCCGCCGGGACTGGCAAAATCATGAGCAAGGACAGCCTCACCGGTTGGTCCGCAAGGGGCAATATTAGGCCATCCTGCCCTTTTTGTTTCTATTCTGGCCGTTGGTGGGTCTGCCCAATTAGTACCGTCATAATAGTTATAGCCCGTTCCCCTGTCGGTGAAAGCCGTTTCAGCCTGTCCCTTGGTCCACACACCGGCAACGGTGCCATCCGGAAACCAGTATAAGCGGTTGGCACAGGAACGGTTGGTCTGCAGATCATAGCGGGTGCCACCGATAGGCGTTTCAGTGATGGTCAGGGCCGATTTCACTGAAATATCCTGATTTTTGACTAAAAAATGAGGCGTTTGATACGATGAACCCGTGGCCGGGCAGTTGACGGCAATATTCTGTTTTCCAGGACTTACGACCGGTTTGTGTTTTATCTGTGCGCTAACACTTAAGGTGAAAGCCAATATTCCGAATAATAGTAGTATTCTTTTCATTTTCAATATATTATGTGATAATTATCCAATTGATCTTTATTGAACCAGCATTTTACCTGTGACAGTGCTGTGATTTGCTTCAACCGTGTAGAAATACACTCCCTGTCGCAGGTTTGTGCAATCGACCACAAAGGAGTTGGTCCCGGCCGGTGACATGCCGTGACGGATGTTACGGATGGTCCGTCCGGTAATGTCGGTAATGGTAAGATTCAGATCGGTCGGCCTGTTCAGGTTGACCAGTATGGTGGTTGTACCGGAAGCAGGGTTGGGATAGTTTTGTGGAACGGAAAAGAAAACCGGTTCTTTTTCATTGATCCCAACACCAAAACTAGCTTTTGAAACCGCAAAATGAACAATGTTATTATCCGTATAAGGGTCAAGGTCTCCGCTTACGGCTAAACCCGGCTCGTCATCAAGCTGTGCGATCAGGTCGACAGTATCCATTCTGGTCATAGGTGGCAGGGTCGGATATACACACTCATGAAAGTTATGGGTGATACTCCCGGTGATGTCGATAAAACCGGACCAGGTATCCCCATCATCATCAGACATTCTTCCGTAAATATGACGGTAATTCTGGGTATTATTCGTCAGGCCTTCAACCACCGAGGTCATCACCAGGAACATCCTTCCATTCTCATCGATGGTAACATTGGGCATACCTGTAACCGAACACTGGTATGCAGGTACATCATCAAATTCAAGAATGGTGTCATTTCCATTGATATCCTGGGTCCATCCCACCAGCTCTCCTTTAGCTTCCAGGGTATCCATGGTAACATTGGTAAGCATAGGCATGCCTTCTTTCCAATACCCCAACCCGTCGGTAAAAGGGAAATAGGTTGTTTTATTGTCAGTTGTATCGTTATTCAGGACCCTTAACACGCCGAAGAAAACGTGGGCTACGCCATGTTTATCAAGGGCAACGGCCAAAGATCCGTCAACAACGGTAGGGGTATCGGTGACAAGAGTATGGGTTTCTTCAAACATGGGGTAAGGGTTTTGGAAAATCAGTGTTTTACTCCAGTTTTCACCTGCATCCGTCGATTTCATCAACAGCAGGTCCATCCAGTTATCCCCAACCACGAAGGCCAGGGTGTCGCCTCTGGGATCTGCAAAGGCATAGGAATCTCCCCCTATGCTTTTATAGTTGGTATAATCGAGACCCGGAATGATCACGTGTTTTTTCTCCCAGTTCACTCCGCCATCGCTTGAACGGTAATACAGTAATGCCTCGCGCTGGTTCTGGTAAGTAACATAAGTTACGCAGATGACATGAACCACCTCATGGTTTGGTCCGGAGGTAACCGTTCTGGGCCAGGAAATATCTACTGCTCCGGCCGGTCCGGCCAATACACTGTGTTCCCATGCCCCTGAATTTCTGGTAGTGCGTTTATCAATCGACAAACCGGCCACATCTGTGTGGGAAATCACGATCTCCCCGTTCGCTCCCAGGGGAACATAGGATGGCCATCCGGTCCTCAAAGGTTCTATCCTGTCGGTGGGTGCCGGAGCCCAGGTCGTCCCGTCGAAAAAGTTATATCCGGTTCCACGGTCCGGGAAATTCGTTTCCGCTAATCCTCTGGTCCATACCCCTCCCATGGTCCTGTCGGGGAACATATAAAGCCTGTTCTGTGTCGATTGGTTGGTTTGCAGGTCATACCGGGTGGCTCCTATAATTCTTTCCGTGGGCAACAATGCTGAGGAAACCGTTGGATTCCTTTCCGTTTTCAGAAAATTTTCGACATCCTTGATCGCTGAAGGATATGGTTTAGTCAACGCATAGTTTAGTTTCCCTGGTTTTGCTTTTCTTTTACTTATCATCCCCTGTGAAAAGCAAGACAAGGTGATAATCAATAAACAAATAGAAAGTAGTAATTTTTTCATAATCAGTAATTTAAAGGATATTCAATGTTCTCACACAAATTTATAATAAAATCAGCATACTTGTAAATAATTAGGCAAAGCGTGTAAATGAAAAAAGAAAGGGCGGTCCTGTGCGGACCGCCCTTTCCCAAACTGTTGAAAAACAGATTATTGTACAATCATCTTCCTGGTGATGGTCTGTGATCCGGCTTTCACTGTATAGAAGTAAATTCCTGCCCGGAAGTTGCTGCCATCTAGTGTAAAGGTATGATATCCGGCTGCAGCTGAAGCAGCGGGGATTTCTACAACGGTCTGACCAATAAAGTTGGTTACTGTAAGACTCAGGCTGACAGCCCTTTTCAGGTTCACGGTAACCTGTGTTGAAGTAGTGAAAGGGTTGGGGTAGTTCTGAGTTACATAAGTAATATTTGAAGTGATGTCATCAATTCCGACATTGCTCTTCGGTATTTTCATATAGGACATGGTATTGTCTCCATAAGGGTCGGCATCACCCCTGACAGCCAGTCCGGGTTCATCATCTTTCTGGAAGAGGATATGGACAAATTCATTTGAAGTAGGAGATACGCTTGGGAAGACACATTCCTTGAAGTTGTTGGTAATACTGCCGGTAACATCAACAAAATCGGTCCATGACTGTCCGAGGTCATCTGATCTTCTGTAATAAATATGTCTGTAGTTCTGAACACTGTTATTCAGGTTTTCCATTACGGAAGTGAAGAAAAGGAAAATTTTGCTGCCGTCGATACAGGCATAAGGCATAGTGGTTACGGAAGACTGGTAGTTACCCATCGGATCAAGAAACTCGAAAATGGTGTCATTCCCGTTAATATCCTGGGTCCATCCAACAAGCTGATGATGAGCATCCAGTGTATCAACATTCAGGGTAGTAAAAGGAGGCATGTCTTCATTCCAGTATGCCAATCCGTCGGTATAGGGATAATACTGGGTTTGGGCATCATTTATAATGGTGTTACAAACCCGCTGAATACCGAAAAACACATGAGCCTTGCCGGTATTATCAAGTACACAGTTTACATAACCGTCATCTGTCCAGAATGAGTCGGTTACCAGGGTGGTGGTTTCTTTGAATTTGGGATAGGGAGTCTGGAAAATAACTTTTTTGTTCCAGGTAACTCCATTATCTGTCGATTTTTCGAGGAATACTCCGTCCCAATCACTTCCGTAAAGGAATGCCAGTGTTTCTCCAACCGGCTCGGCAAAATGGTAGCTGTCGCCGCTGTAACCGTAACTGTAGTTGGTATCGGTTTCAGGTAACTGAACATTCTGGATATCCCAGCTGGTTCCGCCGTCTGAAGACCTTGAATAGAGCAATGCGCCATCCTGACCGTTATAGAGGGTTCCTGAGTTGGCAACCGGGGCAGTCAGACCGATCACATGGACAAACCTTTTTTCGGGGCCGCTGGAAACGGCACGATGCCATAGGAGTTCCGGACAGGAAGCAGGACCGGTAAG
>JAPLDE010000089.1:26619-37376 GCA_026391855.1 Bacteroidota bacterium
CAGTTCTCTTGGAAATTTTTAATCCGGCGTTTGTTCCGATATGGGTGATCACCATCTCGCCATTGGTTCCGACGGGGAAATAGCTGGGCCAGCCTACCCTCACGTCTTCAATACGTGCTGTTGGTTCAGGTCCCCATACATGGCCGTCATTATAATTGTATCCGGTTCCCCTGTCGTTAAAAGCAGTCTCAGCGATCCCATAAGTCCAGGTAACCCCGATGGTTCCGTCCGGATGAAGGTATATACGGTTCTGGGTTGATCCGTTGCTTTGCAGGTCATACCTGGTTGTGCCAACAATCGTATCAGAGAGGGTCGTAGTAGACTTGACATAAGGGTTGCTTTTCTGCGACAGGAAACTGGGCATGTCAACACCCTTGTTTACAGGCTTTTGTAATTGGATATTGACCTTCGCATTCTTGGACACATGTTTCGCCCTTTGCTGGGAGAAACCACAAATACTGATGCTCAGGACTAATCCAAACAGTAACAGTTTTTTCATCTTGTTTGGGTTTTTAAGAATTAAATTGGGTTAAACTAATTTCTAAGCTACAAAATTATACAAATTGTTAAAGCGCTCTAACTTTTTAAAAAAATTTATAATAAGAAAGGGTTGTATGCTCCTATGAAGCATACAACCCTTTGACAACTGGAAGATAATACTAACTATCTGACAATCATTCTAAATGAATGATTCTCCTGTTGAATTTTCACATTACAAATGTACACGCCGGAGGGGAGTGATGAAACATCCAGGGTAAGAGTATGGGTACCGGTGGTATAGGGTTGGCCCGGTAAGGTTTTCACTTCCTGACCCAGTACATTGGTGACTGAAACGCCAACCCTGGAGGGGGCAGCCAGTTTAACTTCGAATTGGGTTGTTCCGTGGCAGGGATTCGGATAATTGCCTGAAACACTGTTAACAGGCTTTTCGATTGCAGGAACACTCAGTAATTCTTCGTAAGGGATGTTAAAGTTATGGATGTACTTAAACTGTACCGGGTTGGCATTGTTTGTTGCATCCAGTTCATTATAGACAAAGGGGATATTGTAGTCTGTGCCGGTCTCAAAAATGTAATGAGAAGCCACAAAAAGGTAGGCTACCGAGTAAGCGGTGGTGAATTTGGTCACATTTTTGGTATAGTTGCCTTGTCCGTTTGTAAGGTTATAGCCCTGGCAATAGATATTGGGAGACATCAGGTCGGCAGCATTGGGGTCTTCGGTATCGGCCCATGAATAGAATAATTTGGTACCGTCCATGGTTCTTGATATCTGGGGCCGGTTATAATCGGTAATCACACTGGTACCGGGCAGATCAACCGTAAACTCTTTCAGTGAATCCAGGTAGCGGGCATTCCATGTGTTTCCGCCGTCAGGTGAGAAGATATCGAACATGGCGATGTAATCCCTGGGGGTATAAATATCCCATTTGCCGCCACCGATTCCTACAACCACAGCGATATGCGGGTTACCATTGGCATCAACCGCCAGGTCATGTTCCCAGGCAGTGGTATAAGTAATGGAATCTCTTACAGGAATCGGGGGTGTAAAGAAGAGATTGAGCATTGAATCGGTCACGTAATTCTTGATAACGGCTATTCCACCGGGACCCCAAAGTTTTACTGGGATAGGACCATCCCAGGAATCTCCTCCGTTGGTGGTTTTATAAAGAATGGGATAAAAGGAACTATCGGGATCGAAGACAAAGCTGTGATGGGAGATCAGGCTGATATAGCCGGTATTGCCATCAGGGCCGAATGCAATTTTTGAATCCGCAATATATTTATCGGATGGTGCATACAACAAAGTCTGAGTGTATTCATAATCATTGATGCCGGAGTTATAAGTACCTTTACTTATCAGAAGGGAGTCGGTGTAGGCTGTACCAATACCTCCGACAACAGAGGGGTCAACTACCCAGGCTGTCCGGTTGGGGCTAATGGTGAAGGCATCCGGCACATTCTGACGGTAGGCGCCATGAGAAGTAATATTATGCTGGGTGAAGGCGGCTGTTGTATCGTATTTCCTTACTCCGTAACCATATCCTCCCCAGGAAGTTCCGTTGGTGGCATCCAGGGTTGGAATAAAATAGTGTACATAGGAATTATCGGCATTGGTGTTTCCGGTCGGGTTATAAATACCACCCTGCGGATAACGGCCTGCATTCTGGGGATAGGTTGACCCCGGTCCTGTTGGTTCGTAAATCTGGACGTTGTTCCACCAGGTAGCACCACCGTCTTTTGACCGGTCGAAAGCAATACGGCTGTTGCCATTGGCTCCGTAAACACCTCCGGCTGCCATTCTGTGAACGAAGGCTACCGCGTTAAGGTTATTGTCGGCCCAGAGTGTTGTACGGGCGCTTCCTGACATTCCAAAAGCATTCCCTGACTGACCCAGATCGATGATCTGAACCTGGTTCGGATCCTTTGAAACTGTAGAACTGACTGTGGTTGAAGGAAATAAAGGAGCCTTCGATCCTATAGGCTCATCAGCAATAACATTGAAAAAGTGTTTGTGCTTCTGGGAGATGAATTTTTCTTTAACCTGATAACGTTGGGCAAACAGGCTTCCTGCTACGAGAAAAATCACAATGAAAAGTAAAAATCGTTTCATAGAGTGGGTTTTAATTGGTTTTAGTTACAAAATTACTCAATTCTTATATAAATCCGCTATTCCGAACAGAAGATTTTAAAGAATTATTCGGAATTTTTTAAAATCCTGTCGCGGGTATCCATTGGAATAGTATACGACCGCTGTTCTTCTGAACTATCGATGAAAACTTTACGGTAAGTAATATGCCTTTTGCCGAAGGTTCCGCCTACTGCCTCATGAAGGCTTCGCATTTTCGGGTTGAAGTCACCCACCCATGATAATTCAAGTTCCGTATACCAGGGTTTTGTCTTCATTACCTGCGACATATGCCAGAAAATGGCTGATTCAAGCCCCATTTTCTGGTACCTGGGTGCTGCACCCATAATAGTTACCCGGGCCCTGGTAATTGTATGGGTCTTGAGGTAATAATAAAACTTTAGTTTTCCCCACCAGTCCAATCTTCCTTGTAACTTTTTGAATATCTGATTGATATCCGGAAAACAGATAAAGAATGCCGCCGGCTGGTCATCAACATAAACAAACCAGATGAATTTTTCTTCCAGGAAAACTTTTGCCTTGGCAAGACTGGCCTTTAAAAAAGCCGGTTCGATGGGGGTGAAACTTTCATGAAACTGCCAGGCATCATCATAAATCGTCTTCAGTTCCTGTATATACCTGTCAGCCTCCTTCAGATTAAAATGTTCAAACCTCAGTCCGGGCTTCCGCATGACCCATTCTGCAATCTTCCAGAATCGTTCGGGGAAGGGAACAGTCAGGTCCAGGTGGTTGGTAACCTGTTCAAAATAAAATTTAAACCCGTAATTTTCAAAGAGTTGCTGGTAATATGGAAAATTATAGTTCATCCCTATACCCGGGTGGATGAATCCCTCCACCAGTAATCCCCAGTAATTGTCATTCTCCCCGAAGTTGACCGGGCCGTCCATGGCTTGCATACCTCTTTCTTCAAGCCAGTTGCGGCAGGCATCAAAAAGGATGTTTGCAGCGGCCTGGTCATCGATACATTCGAAGAAACCCATGCCACCGGTGGGCTGTTGATAGGTAAATGCTTTGTTTTTATTGATGAATGCAGCCACCCGGCCTGTTAGTCTGCCCTCGTCATCCTTCAGCAACCACCTTACTGCCTCCCCATGCTGAAAAAACGGATTGGTGCCTGAATTGAAAACAGATTCTATTTCCGGATCCGGCATGCAAACCCACACTTTATCGTTCTTATACAAGACCTTAGGAACCTGCAGAAATTCCTTGCGGGTGGTGGCATCATTCACTTCAACTAACTGCATCTTCAGGAGTTTAGACCCCTCAAAACTATGACTTTTTGGAATACCGGTCAATGGGCACTTTCCCTGCTGTGAAAATAATCCGCTATCTTTGCCGTTCCCGCAACCAAACTACCGACAGAAGTGAAAAAGATCTATATACTGGTCCTCAAAGCATACCTGGGTCCGCTGGTGATGACCTTTTTCATTGCCCTGTTCATCCTGTTGATGCAGTTTCTCTGGAAGTATGTGGATGACCTGGTGGGAAAAGGCCTTGAATGGTATGTGATCGCCGAATTGTTGTTTTATGCTTCTTCCACTTTTGTCCCCCTGGCACTTCCCCTGGCCATCCTTCTCTCTTCACTGATGACCTTCGGAAACCTGGGCGAACATTATGAACTTGTTGCCATTAAAGCTGCCGGCATCTCCCTGAAAACTGTCATGAAACCCCTGGTCGTCCTGTCCCTGATGATCAGCCTGCTGGCCTTCTATTTTTCAAACAACATCCTCCCTATCGCCAACCTGAAGTTCCATTCCATATTATATGATGTCAGGGAACAAAAACTCGCCCTGAATATTAAAGAAGGGATCTTTTATGATGGTATCGACGGATATGTGATCAGGGTCGGTAAAAAGGAAAAAGACGGGCGGACAGTACGGAATATTAAGATCTATGATCATTCTGAGCGCCAGGGAAATACCAATCTGACGATAGCCGAATGGGGTACCATGGACCTGACACCGGATAAGAAGTATCTGATTTTCAGGTTATTCAACGGAGAGAACTATACCGAAAGGACAGACCAGCGGAATTATTCCAGGAACCGGCCTTTTCAGCGTACTCATTTCAAAGAGGACTTCAGGCGTTTCGATCTTTCGGCTTTTGCCATGAGCCGTACTAAGGAAGATTTCTTCAAAAAGCATTACCAGATGCTGAATCTGAGCCAGTTGGAACATTACCAGGACTCTATTCAGGACAAAGTGGATAAACGAAAGAACGAATTTGTGCACGCCATACTGGGTTCGTATTTTTTCTTCAGCACGATTGACACGAATACCCATTACCGGTTTGATACGGTAAAAAGTCTTCATGCCGACTTCCTGTCGAATTTCCCCCTGGCAGACAAGCGAAGGATACTTGATAACGCGATTGAGGCTGCCACCACTACAAAAGAGAGCGTGAAAATGCATCTCAACGATGTGGATGCGCGGACCCATATTCTATACCGTTACGAAATTGAGATCCAGCGGAAATTTACCCTGTCGCTGGCCTGCCTGCTGCTGTTTTTTCTGGGCGCCCCGCTTGGAGCCATAGTAAGGAAGGGGGGCTTTGGGCTGCCCGTTGTGTTTTCTGTGCTGCTGTTTGTCATCTATCATATCCTCTCCATGACCGGTGAAAAGTTTTCAAGAGAAGGCGTTTTACCAGCCTATGAAGGGATGTGGATAGCCTCACTGGTCTTTCTTCCTGTAGGGGTCTTCCTGACGCTTAAAGCTACCACCGACTCACCCCTGCTGGATGCTGATGCATGGAGAAAATTATTCAGGAAGATCATCCCCAAAAAACAAAAACCCGGCGGAAAATGAGGATACTTTTTCTTTGCAATAAACCACCCTACCCTCCCAAAGATGGCGGATCACTAGCCATGAACTCCCTGATTGAAGGATTGGCGGATGTCGGTCACCAGGTGAAAGTATTGGCGGTGAATGCACCCAAATATGGCGTCAGTGACCGGGATATCCCTGACTGGTACAGAAATAAAACGCAGCTCGAACTGATCAATGTTGACCTGGATATTAAGCCATTCCCCGCCTTGTTGTCTCTTTTTTCAATTAAGTCATATCACGTAAAGCGCTTTTTTTCAGCAAATTACGATCGAAGGTTAAGGGAGATATTAAAACAGGAGTTTGATATTATTCAGGTAGAAACCATATTTCCGGCTGTCTACCTGGATACGATCAGGAAATACAGCCGGGCAAAAGTGATCATCAGGGCCCATAATGTCGAACACCTGATCTGGGAACAACTGGCCGGTGGTGAAACGAATCCGCTGAAAAAGTACTTTCTGAAGCACCTGGCCTTAACCCTGAAGAAATTTGAACTTTCTATCATTACAAAAGTAGATGGACTGGCTTGTATAACAAGCAGGGAATCAGCCTATTTTGAGATGAAGCTCTGTTCCGTTCCCATAAAAACAATTCCTTTTGGCCTGGTTATCAAGCCTGAACAGAAAGATAACATTATCACCGGCAACACCATTTTTCATATCGGCTCCATGAACTGGATGCCCAACGCAGAGGGAATACACTGGTTCCTTTACGAGGCCTGGCCTTCGATCCACCGGCAATGCCCCGGCCTGGTCTTCCGGCTGGCGGGAAGGAAAATGCCTGACTGGCTTCTGCATTATTCAGTTCCGGGAGTGGAAGTTTTGGGAGAAGTGGAAAATGCAGACCTTTTTATCAGGCAGAACGCTATCATGGTAGTCCCCCTGTTTTCAGGAAGTGGCATCAGGATCAAGATCATCGAAGGTATGCTGGCTTCAAAAACTGTGATCACCACACCAAAAGGAGCGGAAGGAATTGATTATCAACATGGTGAAAATATATTGATCGCGCAGACAGCCAAAGAGTTTGAAGAAGCTATTATCAGTTGCCTGACTGATCCGGAACGGATGAAAACGATAGGGAAACGCGCCAGGGAATATGTTATCCGGCATCATGATCTGAACAAGATCATTCCTGAACTGATTGATTTTTATGATGATGTATTGATTTAAATTAAGTTGTTATCTTCGAAGGGTTAAAATGGATATGTATAGATGAAGATATTAATGCTAGTATCAAGGGTCCCTTATCCGCTTGAGAAAGGAGATAAGCTCAGGGCCTTCCACCAGTTGAGGATATTGTCGAGAAGCCATGAAATGCATCTTTTCTGCCTGAACGACAGTGACTTGCATCCAGATGCAATCGATAAACTTCAGTTGTACTGCAAAAGTATCCATATTCATAATCTGAGCCCGGGCAATATCGTTTGGAACGTCACAAGATCGCTTTTTAACGGATTACCTTTCCAGGCAGGCTATTTTTATGATAAACGCGCAGCAAAAAAAATAAATAAGCTGGTTGAAGACATCAGACCAGACCATATTTATTGTCAGTTGGTCAGGATGGCTGAGTATGTGAAACACCTTGAGATCAGGAAAACCCTTGACTATCAGGATGTTTTCAGTAAAGGGCTGGAAAGAAGGATGTTGCAGGCCCCCTGGTTTTCCCGCCCGGTTTTCAGGAGCGAGTACAAAAGGATGTTAAAATATGAAAAAGCCGTTTTCGACCGCTTCGATAATAAAACCATCATTTCTCTTCCCGATCGTGACCTTATCCCCCATCCCGGAAATAACAACATAACCGTCATCGGGAACGGGGTCAACCACGACTATTTTCAACCGCAGTCGATAAACCCGGTATATGACATCCTGTTTACCGGTAACATGGGCTACCCGCCCAATATCGACAGTGCATTATACCTGATCAGGGAGATCCTTCCGCTGGTGCATAAAACCAGGCCTGAAACCACTGTGCTGATCGCCGGTGCCAATCCTCATCCGAAAGTTAAAGCATTGGCGTCAGACAAAGTCCAGATCGGGGGCTGGGTCAGGGATATGAGGGATTGCTATTCGCAGGCAAAGGTATTTGTTGCCCCCATGCGGATCGGAACAGGGCTGCAGAACAAGCTCCTGGAGGCTATGTGCATGGAATTGCCCTGCATCACCAGTTCGCTGGTAAATAATGCACTCGAAGCCAGGGAAAATGAAGAAATACTGATAGGAAATTCTACAGAAGACTACGCAGAAAAGATCATTTCGGTGCTGCAATTCCCCGACCGTTACAGGAGTATGGGAAAGAACTGCTCCCGGTTCGTCAGGACCCGTTTCGACTGGGAAAAATGCACCAAAAAGCTTGAAGAGCTGATAGTAAATACCGCATAATCAATAACCATCAACAATATTATGGCAGACGATAAAAAGATCATTTTTTCGATGGTAGGGGTAAATAAGATCTTTCCCCCTCATAAACAAGTACTTAAAGACATCTACCTTAGTTTCTATTATGGTGCAAAGATCGGCATCATCGGTTTGAATGGCAGCGGTAAATCCACCTTGCTGAAGATCATTGCCGGTGTAGAGAAATCCTTTCAGGGGCAGGTGGTCTTTTCACCGGGTTATACCGTTGGATACCTGGCCCAGGAACCCGATCTGGATGATTCGAAGACCGTGAAGGAGGTTGTGGAAGAGGCCGTTCATGAAATTGTGGGTCTTCTGAAAGAATATGAAGAAGTGAACAACCGTTTTGCGGAGCCTATGTCCGACAGTGAGATGGAAAAGCTTATCCAGCGGCAGGGGGAACTGACCGAACTGCTGGAACATCATGATGCATGGGAACTTGACAGCAAGCTGGAAAGGGCAATGGATGCGCTTCGTTGCCCGGACGGTGACGCCCCGGTAAAAAACCTCTCGGGAGGGGAAAGAAGACGGGTAGCATTGTGCAGGCTGTTGCTCCAGGAACCTGATATCCTTCTCCTCGATGAGCCTACCAACCACCTGGATGCCGAATCCATCGAATGGCTGGAACAACACCTGAAACAATACAAAGGAACGGTGATTGCCGTCACCCACGACAGGTATTTCCTTGATAATGTTGCCGGGTGGATACTGGAACTCGACCGGGGAGAAGGCATCCCCTGGCAGGGTAACTACACCTCCTGGCTCGATCAGAAAACCCAGCGGCTTGCCATGGAAGAAAAAACCGAATCCAGGCGAAAGAAGACCCTCGACCGGGAGCTGGAATGGGTCCGTATGAGCCCGAAAGCCAGGCAGGCAAAGGGAAAAGCCAGGCTTTCCGCTTACGAACGTTTGTTGAATGAGGATAATAAAGAAAAAGAAGAAAGACTGGAAATTTTCATTCCCAATGGTCCCCGCCTGGGTAATAAAGTCATCGAATCACACCAGGTCAGCAAAGCATTCGGAGATAAGCTCCTGTTTGAAAACCTGGAGTTTTCCCTTCCTCCGGCAGGCATTGTCGGTGTGATCGGACCCAACGGCGCCGGAAAAACCACCCTTTTCAGGCTGATCATCGGTTCGGAAAAAGTCGACAGCGGGGAATTCAGTATAGGCGATACCGTAAAAATAGGATATATAGATCAGTCCCATACTGCCATCGACCCCGAAAAAACAGTCTACCAGGTGATCTCCGGTGATGCTGAGGTCATTGTTGTGGGTGGCCGTTCACTCAATGCCAGGGCCTACGTTTCCCGCTTTAACTTTTCGGGCGCCGACCAGGAGAAAAAATGCGGCATCCTTTCAGGCGGGGAAAGAAACAGGCTTCACCTGGCCCTTACCCTCAAGGAAGAAGCCAATGTGCTGCTGCTCGACGAGCCTACCAACGACATCGATGTTAACACTCTCCGGGCGCTGGAAGAAGGCCTGGAGAATTTCGCCGGATGTGCCGTCATTATTTCCCACGACCGCTGGTTCCTCGACAGGGTAGCCACCCACATCCTGGCTTTCGAAGGCGATTCCGAGATGTATTATTTTGAAGGAAGTTATTCTGAATACGAGGAAAACAAAAAGAAAAGACTGGGCGATGCCGGCCCCCATAAGATCAAATACAGGAAACTTATTAAAGAATAGTAACAAATTATCAATTATCAATTAACAATTAACAATTATCAATTATCAATTAACCCTTACATCATTGTCAGCAAAACCCTCCATCCCCAAAGGCACCCGCGACTTTACGCCCCATGAAATGGTAAGAAGGAACTTTATCTTCGATACCATCAGGCAGGTTTTTCAGAAATACGGATATCTTCCTATTGAAACACCTGCCATGGAAAATCTTTCCTCCCTTCTTGGAAAATACGGGGAGGAAGGCGACAAACTGCTTTTCAAGGTTCTGAATTCCGGTGATTTCCTGACTGCTTCCGGCAAACTAAACATCAATGGAACCATCTCTGAATCAATCAGTTCTGGCAGTTTTTCCTCTCTCATCGCCGAAAAAGGCCTGCGGTATGATCTCACTGTTCCCTTTGCCCGTTTCGTGGTCCAGCACCGGAATGAGCTTTCCTTTCCATTTAAAAGATACCAGATCCAGCCCGTCTGGAGGGCCGACCGTCCCCAGAAAGGACGCTACCGGGAGTTCTATCAGTGCGATGTGGATGTGGTGGGAAGTAATTCCCTGCTGTACGAGCTTGAGCTGATACAGATCACATGGGAAGTATTTGGTTTACTGAATGTTCCCGTCACCATAAAAATCAACAACCGGAAAATCCTGGCCGGTATTGCCGAAGCCATTGGTGAACCCGGGAAATTTGTCCTTATCACCACAGCCATCGACAAACTGGATAAAACCGGCCTTGACAAGGTAAGGGAAGAACTGCTCGAAGCCGGGTTAACCGGCGAATCCTGGAATAAACTCCAACCCTTCCTGGAGATGAAAAAGGAAAATAAGGAGAAGACTGAGACCCTGACCAGGCTGCTGGCTGATTCCGCTACCGGGATGAAAGGTCTGCAGGAACTTACCCAACTGCTTGATTATCTTGAACAAACAGAGGATGACAGGGAAGTGGAATTCGACCTGACCCTGGCCAGGGGACTCCATTATTATACAGGTACCATTATTGAAGTTAAAGCCAACAACATCTCCATTGGCAGCATCTGCGGGGGTGGAAGGTATGACGATCTTACAGGGATATTCGGGTTACCGGGCGTTTCCGGTGTTGGGATCTCCTTCGGGGCAGACAGGATATACGATGTAATGAATGAATCTGACCTTTTTCCCGTCAATGTAAGCACTTCAACAAAGGTCCTGGTGGTTAACTTCGGGGAAGCAGAAGAA
>JAPLDE010000016.1:0-9846 GCA_026391855.1 Bacteroidota bacterium
TCGCCGCTGCATGATAGTACACCTACTTTCAGTTCAGACATTTGTTCACCTCCTTAATTTATTCCAATTATTCTTTCCTTAATCTTTTTTGCGATTTCACTGATCACTAATTCTCCATCAGCATCGAGCACAGTAGGTGAGACGAATTTCTTCCCTTTATGGTCTTTCACCGTGTCCAGTACCTTAATGTCCTCTTTTACTATGCCTCCGGCTGCTGATACATTTTTCGAAGCGCACATTTTTGGACAACCATCAACGGTAATGCAATCGAAGCCTTCGATTTTTCCCTTAACTTCTTTATCGCCGGTTACTATGTAAGCGAGGCAAACTGTTTCTGATTTTTCCGGACATAATTCGATGACGGTTTTCAGAGCTGCTTCTCTCGCCATTAATCCGAATACTTTTCCGATGCCACTACAGGGAACAACTTTAACTTTCTTATCCATTTAAGTCCTCCACCTTTTTTTTCATTATTTTTAAATACTGATCGAATCCTATTAAAAGTTCTTTATCCCCTTCAATATCAGTCAATTCAATTTCCGCCACCCAACCCAATTCATAGGGATTCTCATTGAGAAGTTCGGGTTTCTGTTCCAAGGGTGAATTGATGGCAATTACTTTTCCACTGAACGGGGAAATCAGTTCAAAGACGGATTTTGAAGATTCAATCTCACCAATTTCACCGAATTGGTCAATTTCATCTCCAATTTCTGGTGGGGTAAAATATAAAATATCGGAAAGGTTTTGTTGAACGAAATCTGTAACCCCTATTCTGGCATGATTCCCTATTACATAAGCCCAGCAGTCATTTTCATTATAATAAACCTCCGGATTTTTGGGTACCCTGAAAATGAATTTTCCATGCTGATATGTTTCATACTCGAAGTCATATGTAACGCTTGGTTCAGCTGGAATAATTGGAAGCTTGTCTTCTGATTGGTTAAGTGCAGTTAATATTTTTTCAATCAGTGCATTATCATTTTCTAAAAGCCTGAGATTACTGCTTAATTCAACATTATGAGTTTTAGCTTCTTCGGTTATTGTTATTTTCTTTGAAATTTTTAAATTCTTCTCCGCAGCAAGCTTAGTTGCACATCGGGTCTGGCAACCATCTATGACTAAAACAGGATGTTCACCGGCTATTCTATTATATTTCTTTTCAGAAACCCGGTAAAACACAGGGCATATTGTTTGATTTTCAGCACTTTCGCATAATCTTTTTGCTATTTCTCCTGAGATAACTCCAGCAGATTTATCCAATCCGTTGCAGGGGAGAATGGCATAATTTTCAAGCATTGCTTTCCTCCTTCCTTATTTCTTTGATCCTTTGGGTTGTTGCATTTTTATCAGGAAATGAAAGTGCGTCAGGGCCGCAAAGCTTCGAACAGGCTCTGCAAAAAACGACGCAATTATCTGGATTTCTGACGATCAATTTCATTTCTTCGCATTCTCTAACCTCAAAAACTTTGTGGGGACAGAATGTTGTGCATTCCATGCAGAAATCACATTTTGTGTAATCAATGGTAGGTTTCCAATCGATTCTATTGCGTTCAACCCCCATAAAAGTAGTCTCGCTCATTGCTGTTCCTCCATTTTTATTAGTGCTTCATTGACTTTCTCAACTGCTTGGTCGGTAGTCATGTCCCGGACATCAATTGCAGTTAAATCTTTGTTTACATCAAGGCCGGCATCTGCAAATGCGTCTTTGAACATCTTTCTTTGCATATTGAGGGCACAAGCTCCGATAACTACTTTCCGGTGTGCTTTAAGATAATCATTCAAAAACCGGTCCCCGTCTTCCTCACAGAGCTGAGGATGGATAAATCCATATTCAACTGGTAGTTCGATCCTGACTCTGTTAATAAAGTCCCATATGTCCATTTGTGAAAATCCGGGACATTTTCCAGTGCAAACACACATAATGAAACCTGGTTTATTATTTTCCGACATGATTTTAATTTTTTAATGGGTAGTTTTATTTATTTCTTCTGATTCTTTACGTCTGAGTATGGACAGCGCATTTTTACCACGAGAGTTTGGAATGGCTTTCAGGCTCAGAAATTCAATGCTTTGGGCAATGGCTTTAAAATCTTTGAATGGAAAACCGAGTACAGTTTCGTTAGGGCAGATATCAGTGGCATCCCTACATCCGTAACAACCCATACTCATGTTGAATTTTTGGTTCACATAAGGTATAAGGGTGGCATCAACACATGCTGCCTGCAATATTGCTGTGCTACTATCCACTCGATGTCCGCCGGTTACGTTTAAGTTAGCTAGTGTAAACCACATGAGTTTTTCTGTTTCATCTTCCACAACAACTATATCCGGTTCAATTTCAGCTTTTTCCAGTGGAAATAGGTATAATGCGATGAGCTTGCCTTGTGGCAATGTTGTCATTCCTTCGAACATTATCTTACCGGTGGATTCTTCTGCAACAATACCAAACCCTACGAGTCCCTTACCAGTTTTCAAACCATCAGGCAGTTGTTTGAATCCAAAAGCAGCTGCGGCGGCAGGGCAAGCAATGCCGTCAGCATCGAGAAGCACTTGTTTCCCATGTCGTGCTTTCATTATTGCCTGACAATAGCGGTGTCCGGTCAACCTTTCGATTCCCTCCGGTATTTCATCTACTGTATACAAGAATTTCACACCCACCAGGGAACTTGTTAAGCCAAGAATCTGCTTTACTTTTTCTGAATCTGTTTGAAAATCTAACATGTCATTTGTTAATTGAATTAGTATCCATGCAATTTTCTTCTTCTGTCTCAAACTCAATCGTAGCATGGTGAATATTCACGTGTCCAAGCTCTTGTTTAATATTCTTCTTCAAAATATTAAGTTGTTTAAGCCCGGTATTGGGTTGAATAATGATATGTGCCGTCATAGCGTTTTGTGAAGTACTGATAGCCCAAACATGCAGATGATGCACATCGAAAACACCATCTACTTTCTTAATCGCTGAAACTACCTCATTCAGATCTATTCCTTTGGGAACCCCATCCAGCGTGAGTGAGAGGCTATCTTTGAAAAGATTCCAGGTTGAATAAAAAATCACAAGTACGATCACCAGGCTCATGACCAGATCGAGCCAGTAAAGATGAAAGAAGAAGATTAAAATACCGGAAAGCACAACTCCAAGCGAAACTGCTGCATCCGCCATCAGGTGCAGGTATGCACCTTTAACATTCAGATCATTGTCTTTGTCTCTAAAGAAGAGAAAGGCAGAGATGGCATTAATAACAATACCAATTCCGGCTACTATCGAAACAGGCAGTCCCTGGATAACCACAGGATGATGTAAGCGACTGAAGCTTTCCCATAATATGCCGCCTATGGCGACAAAAAGTACTACCGAATTGATAAGTGACACCAAAATGGTGGACTTGCGGTAGCCATAAGTGAATTTATCGTTTGATTTCACTTTGGCCAGGCGAAATGCAAGCAATGCAAGTGCTAAAGATGCAACATCTGTGAGATTATGCCCGGCATCGGATATCAGGGAAAGGGAATTGTAATAAAAACCAGCCATCAGCTCAATAATCACATAAAGTGCATTTATCAGGATTCCTATGGTAAAGGCCTGATTTAAGCTTAAATTATGACTATGATTATGAGGCTGATCCATTGCTAATTCACTTGGGAGAAACGCCTGATTAGATTTATAGCTTTTTGTCTGATAATAACTGAAGTGTGTTGCTAACTGTATCATTAACAACAGCTTGTTTCATGTATCTGGCCACCATGATCGACTCCGTAATTTCCTCATTCGTGATTCCGGCCATTTTTGCTTGTTTTACCCACATCTGAGTGCAGGTATCAGATCCTAATACTGCGGCAGCAGCAATTCCAGCCAGTATTTTATATTTTTTAGGAACGGCCTGATACTTTTCATTTTCAAAAAGTAAAGCTTTTTCGTCCATCTGGTGTTTTGCAAACTCTGGAGCGAACTCCTTCAGCAAGTCCATTGGTGTTTTTGTGCTTTCCATAATATTTTAGTTTTAGTGTTAAAAAATCCAATTAAACAAAAAACCCACTATCATTATCCCAGTTCCTACTATACCAATAAAGGTGAAAATCAAAGGAAGCTTCAGGACTTTCCTAAGAATAACCATTTCCGGGAGTGATAATCCAATTACAGCCATCATAAAGGCAAGGGCAGTACCCAGGGAGGCACCTTTTTCAATAAGCACAGCAACAATCGGCACAATACCGGCTGCATTAGAATACAAGGGAATGCCAATTAATACTGAAAGCGGAACAGAATACCAGGCGCTCTTCCCCATTAATGCTGCCATAAATTCCTGCGGAACGTAACCATGTGCGCCAGCTCCTACAGCAATACCCAAAGCAACATAGATCCATACTTTTCCAACGATATCTCTGACAGCTTCATAGCCAAATTTGATCCTGTCGCTGAAGTTTAATTTTTCTTCTTCCATCAGGTTTTGGCCAACTTTGGTTTTGTAAACCCAATCTTCAACCCAGTGTTCCAGTTTTAATAAACCGATAATCCATCCGGCAAGGATGGCGATAGCTAAACCGGTCCCGATGTAAATCA
Source organism: Bacteroidota bacterium (assembly GCA_026391855.1). Lineage (GTDB taxonomy): Bacteria > Bacteroidota > Bacteroidia > Bacteroidales > CAIXZF01 > JAKLIX01. The sequence continues at coordinate 4,562 of JAPLDE010000016.1, forward strand.
AGACAACCTTCCACCCAAACATACCATATAATAATATAATGGCAACTTCATTGATCATTGGGGAAGATATCAGAAAGGAAAAGGTAACTCCCAGGGGAACGCCTGCCTCAACAAATCCTAAAAACAATGGAATAGCGGAACAGGAGCAGAATGGCGTGACAATCCCTAAGAGGGCTGCCATTACATTCCCTGTGAAAGTTTTTTTACCCTCCAGGGCTTTGCGGGTGCGTTCAGGTGTGAAGTACGTCCGGATAATTCCGATAAAGAATATAATCAAGGTCAGCAGCAACATCACCTTGGGAAATTCGAAGATGAAAAACCAAAGAGCTTCTGCAAGGTGTTGTCCTTTAGTCATGCCGAACACCGAAAAAACCAACCAATCAGTTAATGGTTGAAGAAAGTGATACAGCAAAAACCAAACCGGTAGTAATACCAAAGGGAGAAATATCTTGCCTTTATTGCCTTTAAAAAAATCTATTGTCATAGTTCTTTTCAATTAAAATAGAACATGTACACATAGTAAAACCCAACCAAAATGAAAATAACTGAGACCACCCGTCTGAACCATTTCTCAAAAATTTTAATCTTATTGTAGAATCCGCCAATGCTGGATATGCTGAAAGCCAGCAAGTAGGCAACGATAATCACTGGTAAGCCTGTTGCAATTGCAAAAATAAATGGCAGGAAAAGTCCGGATGGGCTGGTAATAGTCAGTGGGATCAGCATCCCGAAGTATAGAACTCCGCTGTATGGACAGAATGCAAGGGCGAAGATAACCCCCAATATCAGTGCACTCCACCAATTGTTCTTTCTTTCTGGATTTTCCATCCTGGCTGAAAGCTTATTAAATCCGGGAAATTTTATCTTGATAAAATCGAACATCAGTATACCTACCAATATCAACAAGGGACCCAGGAACTTCTCTCCATTGGACTGAAATAGCTTGGATACCTGAAATTTGCTGGCTCCAAAATATAGGATAATACCTATTGTTGTGTAACTGAATGCACGGCCAAGTGTGTACCATAGGCCGTTGTAGAATATTTGCCTCCTGTTTTCCAGGTCCCTGCTGATAAATCCGATGGCTGTAATGTTGGTAGCAAGTGGACATGGACTTATTGCTGTCATTAAACCTAATAACAGTGCCGTTAAAAACGGGACATTTGTTCCATCCAGCATATTTTGCAGTACTTCCATAGTGTTTACTTTATCAGTTCTTTTATTTTCTGAACTAAGCCTTCCGTAAAGAGACTCTCATTGTTGATCTTCGAAAATGCGAAATTGGACATGTCAACGATCTTTTCCTTTCCATTGATTATTTGAGTCAAAGCCAGCGTGGCACCATAAGCGTCATATTTCTTACTAATTGCCTGGTTTGCAGCCGAATCCACATTAAATGTGTTAAAGACGATAATGGCACTATCTAACTCTGTTTTGAAATTATCCAGGAGCACTTTTCTTGTTGTGGCTTCAATCGTTGTACAAGTATGGCAACGATTGGTGATGTGAAAGTAGTAGACCAGCAGTTTGGTTTTGGGTGTTATTTGTTTGGTATCCTGGGAGTAAGTATAAGTCCCTGAGAGCAGTACCAGCAGTAAAATGATAATTTTCTTCATGTTTTACTATTTTAAATATTCTGCGATTTGTTTTTTTAGAATTTCAATAAACCGTTCTTCCTTATTCCTGGCGTATTTAAAACCATCTCCGGTGAGATCGGTAGTTGTTTCCTTTCCATTGAATGAGCGGGTGACGAAAAGACCGGAGCCGAAAGCCTGATATTTTTCAGAGATCTTCGAATTCTCCTTCTCATCAACATTTAAAATCTGACGCTTTATCCTCCCATTTTTAACTTCATTAGGGAAATAGGTATTAAGCGTTTTCGTCGTAGCGTCTTCAATCGCAATACAGGAAACACAGCGATTCGTGATGTGAAAATTGTACACAAAAACAACCGGAAGCTGTTTGGTGGAGTTTTCTTTCCCCTGATCTGATTGGTTAGTTTGAGCCGGTGAAGCTTGAACCTGGTTTTCATTTTGTGAAACTGAATCTTTATGAACGATTGATGCAGAATCTGCCTTTTTATTCGTTATTTTTTCAGAACTCCCTGAATTACAGGCAAACAAAACATTCAGAAAAAAAATGACAATCATTAGGTTACGCAATGTTTTCATAAATTTTTCATTAATCTTCTGGTTGGTTTATTGATGCTTCTGAATAATTTCTTTCAACTCAGTACTGTTGGGTACTCGTCCGGATAAAACTACTTTACCATCGATAACCAATCCGGGGGTTCTCATGATCCCATACGACATGATTTTTTGGATATCTTCGACCTTTTCAACATCAGCGGCGATGTTCATTTCAGCCAGCGCATTAATGGTGGCTTTCTCCAGAGTTTTGCAGTTGGCACATCCCGTACCTAAAATTTTAATTTCCATGTCTTTGTTTATTAGTGATTTAACTCAATTTGTAATATTAATATTCCTTAAACATATCAATGTTTCTATATTTCGCAAATAATCGAAATAAAAGCTCAAAAAAACACCTACTTGAACATATCCTGGTAGAGTTTCTGAGCAATCGCCCAATTTTCCCTGTTGATACAATATTTAATAAAGGGCGGTTTGATTTCACCCTGGATTAAACCGGATATTTTTAGTTCCTTCAGGTGGGAGGAAAGCGTGGATCTGGCGATAGGAATATCCCCAATCATTTCTCCACTGGTACAGCAAGCGTTCATCTCCGACAGGCGTTCCAAAATGAAAACCCTGGCCGGGTGACTCATTGCTTTGCCGAATTTTGCAATGAGAATCTGCTTCTCTGAGTACTGAACATCATTAACAATTTCCATATCTCTGAATAACTTTAAAGGTTGACGAACAAAGGTAAACATTTTTACATTTCGCAAACACACGAAACATATTTTTTCCCTCATATAGATGTCTATGAGTGGAGATACAGAAAACCGCCGATATCTGACTTTAAATGTGAATTTGCTATTTGTTTAAAAGACAGTATGTTCAACGCGTGTAGCATAGGGATCCAATATAAGCTCCTCTACCAATTGCAAAGAAGATTAAAGATTTTTATAAGAATCACCAAAGGGTTTTCAAAGCCGGTTCGGTGGTGGATGTAACAATACCATATTAATATGGCAAAACTCAGAATTTTGGAAGCATTGGAACATATTCAGTAAATTGTAAGGTTGAGTGCTATGGAAATTGAGCACCTTCTTCACGAGCATCCGGATCTTTCAACCGAAATCCAATATACAGATTTACCTGCTGGGGAATTCATTATGGCTGAATTAGCAATGATTGAGGTGTTCCAACAGGGTGAGGAGGAACCAATATTTAGCTACGACCTCACCCTGGATGTAAGTGACAAGGGGGAGATTACACTGTTTTGCTTTGACGTTACTTTCCGGGATGAGCCATATACGGTTGATATGGTACAAGCCACACGACGATTGAGACAGTTGTTGACCGTTTACAAACTCTATGAAGTCACGCCGGAAAAGATAGTGGTTGATTTCTTCCAAAAGATGGCTGCGTCTGAAACCGACAAAACACTTGAATTCTTTAGCGAAAATTGATGTTATGGAGAAATATAAGGAAGATCTGATCGATTACCTGATTATCAGGAAGAACAAAAAACGTGACTTTATAACCTATACTACCAGCCTTAACGTCAGGCTAATCTCTCTGCTACAGCAACTCAAGGATGATTTTGAGTGTTACGAGGATTTTGTTGTGGATATGAGGAGAAAGCGTTTTTTGGAGATGGTTACATTCCCTATTGCTGCTGCGGAGCTTCTGGTGAAATATGATGATCAGGATTTAGTCGAATACAACTTCAAGTGGTTACTTGATGATCAAGGAACTGGGCTACTGCTTCATTGTATTGTACTCAATCGGGTTCATCAGAATTTCGACTCCGAACTTTTAAAAAGTTTTGATACGCCCCCAGAGTGGCTCACGAACTGCGAATATTGTACCCCGTGCCATAAAAACCTTGGTAACGCCGATGAATTTTCTGAAGAGAAGGTCGCTGAGTTCATCATAGATACATTCCGGAAAATGACCCAAAATTTCCTGGTCTGAAGAGCTTTTTGGAAAAATATGATTTTAAAGGACTGGAATCCACCGGAGCTTCATTAGTCGGGGTTATAAACCTGACGAAGGAGGGGTTGATTCATTTTGATTAATTTACTACCTAAATTATCCGCATCAACATGTTGATCCTTTTTGATGCAGAATTCCTGCCCGGATCGGAAATATGCTTTTCTGTCCGCCGGGGGTGGGGTAGCGCAAGAAAAACCTGTCGGAAACGGATAATGGCTTCTTTTACAGGTATTTGCTCATTTAGTGGAAAAAAACTGTCCTCCTGACCACCATAATGGATATATATATATTTAAAGGAAGACATAAAAAATTGACAATCAGTTCTATTGAAGGTCCGATGGACGAAAATATCCACTTTCAGCCGCTCCTGTTTATTGGAATGGATAACAAAATCATATGGGGCATCATCCATCCTGGCCATCAGCTGACGGGCATTTTTCAATATCACAGGCCGCTGCCCCCAGGCAAGCGTGGCTGTAAGAAAAGCTGAAATCTCGATGTCTTCTTTCTTCAATAAAATCACGTAACTCACTTTGAACCAGTTCCATTCTTACTTCTTTATCGCTGGCAACAACAGCCCGTCCCGGTATTCAGCCTCGGTTTCCTTTTCTCCGTTTTGGTTCCAGGAAGTCTCCAAACCATCCTTTTTTCCGCTCTTATAATGGATCTCCCTCATTTTCTTTCCATTGGGATACCAGGCTTCCTGTACGCCACTTCCCATGGAAAATCCCCCTTTACCAATCTGTAACCCGCTTTGGTTGAAGTATTTCCATTCCCCGTCGAAAAGACCGCTTTTGTAGTTGCCTTCAACCATGATCTTCCCGTTGGAATGATACTCTTTATATAAACCATTTAGTGTGTCATTCAGGTAGTTAGCTTCACTTGAAAGAACACCCTGTTCGTTCCGGAACACTGACTTCCCATTCTTCAGGTCGTTTTTATAAAACTCTTCCGACTGTAAGGTCCCATTAAAATACCAATGCTGTGATTTCCCCTCCAGTTTCCCTTTCCTGTAAACGAATTGAATCGACTTGTTCCCATTTGGGTAAAACCAGGTGCAAATACCATCCATTTCCTTGCCACTGTATGTGAGCTCCGATTTCATCTTTCCATCCGGGTAATATTCTTTTTTAACCCGGTGACAACCAGAGAATGACAAGC
>JAPLDE010000016.1:9897-38504 GCA_026391855.1 Bacteroidota bacterium
GATAGAATTTATTTTTATTTTTTTTCGTTTTCATTTTTTTTAACTTTCATGGTCACATGGTCACATGGACACATGGTCACATGATCCTTTCATTTCAGGTAAAATTTAATCGTAAAATCATCCACCACAACATTTTTCAGCCCATGATTCCAGATGTAAACTTTCAGTCTTTCTTTACCGCTCATACCTTCGGGAAGGTGATACACAAAATAGACCTGACCAGGGTTGGCAGTTGCAAGGAAATTATTGAAATTGCCTGAAGCCCATGCGAATGATTTTCCATCTGAAGTGGTCAGGTCGGCCACGATCTGGGCATCCGACGCTGTATCGGCCATCATACCACTTATAGCAATGGTTATTGTGTTGAAGGGCCAGGCGGTAATATCTTGCAAAACAGACTGATAGCATGGACCGTATTCAGTCGACGGATCGAGGGCGATGGCATGGTTTCCGGGGGAAAGAAATCCTGTAATTCTCTTTCCGGGATCCATTCCCCACAGGTCCTTTCCTTCAAAATGGTTTGAAACGGTCAAAAGCGCGCTGTCTTTGATACAGGTTTCTCCGGAAGGGCATTTCCTTGCATAAAGAGTAATTCCTGAAAGTCCCTCATAATCAATCTGTTTAACAATAACTGGAAACTTTGACCCAATGATCAGCGGGACCTCATCAGGAACAAATTTAGTCCTGGCTGAGATGAAATAGGGTGTCCGGCAGTTATTGACGATACGGACCAGTTCGAGCAGGTCTTTTCCTCCCCGGTTATCATACTGGGCAAAAGGGTAAAGTGTTCCTGTCTGCTTCAGGTAGTAATTGATATAGAATGGGTTATTAACAGTGATGACCTGTGTGATCTGATCGACGCCATATTCAATGTTCCATTCATTCACCTTGCGGGCAATATCCTTAAACTCCCCGAAATGTTGTTTCCTGTAATAAGGATGGATGATTACTGTTTCGCAAATGCCTGATAATGTGAATATTGTAAGAATAATTAAAACGGTTCGGTTCCAATTGCTTTTCCAGAACGAGAAAAGGAAGAGGAGGAGAAAAGGTGAGGAAAAAAGAAGAACGGTATTTTGAAGGACGGGATTGACCCAACGTGAATAGAAGAACCCGATGAGAAAAGGAACAAGGAAAAAGATTCCGCAAAAGAGATGGAATTTATTGAAATTCAGATTTTTACGGTTAATGATAATGGAGATACTTAATAGAACCAACGTAATGATGAGCAAAAACCAGCTTTGACTAAAGAGGTAAAAAATGTGTTTCCAGATCCAGTTGTTTCCGGGCTTGCCCAGCCATTCACCCACGCCACCGATGCGGAAGTGACTGAGGGTGACCGGGATATGAGGTATAAAAAGTAATGCTGCTACCAGATAGCTTCCCAGATACCACATCCGGTTGCTTTTTTTCAGGTAAAACAAGCCGGTCAGTGCGACCAGGCCGGCAAAAAGACCGCTGAAGTAATGGTTATACATGCAGGCTGAGGCAGAGATTGTCAGACCGGCAGCAAGGGGAAGGTGGCGGACATCTCTCCTGCCGGTGTTTGGGAAAAGCATTCGCGTCCAGAACAACACCATGATCAGGCTGAACAGCATTCCCGACCCGTAAGGGCGGGCAATCTGGCTGAACAGTATGGCAAAGGGAAGAAAGGTGAGGGCAGCAGCAAAGAAGAGGCCGGTGACTTTGTTAAACCAATGTTTACCAATGGAATAAGCAACCGGAATGGTAAGGATGCCCATGATAACAAATGGCAATCGCACAACGGCTTCCGACATCCCGAAAAGCCTGGTCCAGTAATACAGAAATATCTGAATACCAGCAGGATGAAAGTCGGTAAGTACACCATTCCTTATCAGTTCACCGAATGAGGGAAACTGGGTTCTCACCAGGGCGCTCAGTTCATCGTTGGAGTAAGAAAACGAGGAATAACAGCAAAACCGGAGAACGGTAGCCACCAGGATCAGCAGCAACAATACCATCTCCTCAGGGAAGTATTTGAATTTAAGCTTCATACGATCAGATGCCGTGACGGATTCGTTGGGAAACCACTTCATACATTACTATACCACCGGCAACAGAAACATTCAGTGATTTGATCTCTCCCAACATGGGGATGCTGACCAGGGAGTCGCACATCCTGAGGTAAGCCGGACTAATTCCATCCTCTTCGGATCCCAGCAGAAGGGCAACCGGTACGGTGAAATCTTCTGCAAAAAATTGATTATCAGTTTTTTCCGTAACTCCTGTTATCTTTACACCACTGTCTTTCAGGAACTGAAGGGTAGTTTTCAGGTTATGGCTGCGGCAAAGGGGGATTTTCATCAGGGCGCCTGCAGAGGTCTTGATCGCATCCTCATGCAACGCAGCCGAACCCCTTGAGGGAAAAAGGATGGCATGAACGCCTGCCGCTTCTGCCGTCCTCGATAACGCTCCGAAATTTCTTACGTCGGTGATACGGTCTACGATAAGCAGTAAGGGCGTAATGCCTGCTTCGAACAGGGCAGGCAGGATGTCCTCGATCGACTGGTAAATAACATTCGACAGGTAACCGATCACGCCCTGGTGATTTTTAGCAGTCACCCGGTTAAGCTTCTGTATCGGAACGAACTGGAAAGGGATCTCCCTTTCCTTCAGCAGGGTTAAAAGTTCGTGGTAATGTTCACCTCTTAATCCATTCTGGATCAGTAATTTATCAACATCTTTTCCGGCTTGGATGGCCTCAAGCACCGGTCTGATCCCGTAAATAAGAGGGTCTTTACTCATAATTATCGTCTCCAGGTTTCAACAGCCGTATACCACGATTCTTTATAATATGGATTCCGGTACAGGCTGAAGTCGTTGAAAGTGAAAGGATTATTAACTCTGACAAAATTGAACCGGATAGCCATAGAACTTCCGGCTTCACCGTATATCCATGATTCGGTGTTGGTTCCGCGGTAGACATTGTTAGGAGGGCCAAAAACAATGTACAGCATACCCCGGTCGGTTTTCCAGCCTTCAAGGTAGGAGGTGAAAAGCCGGTTGGCATCCTGAACCCTGTTATAATATTTGGAAATCAATGTTTTAGCCCGGTTAATATTACCCGAATTTTCTAACCAGAAACTGTCGATGGCCAGCTTGATCACAGGTGACCTTTCCAGCTTTTCATATTCCCTTCCGGTGGTAATATACCTGAGTGGAGTCAGGATATCTTCGGTAGTGGTAACCGCAGGAAAGTCATCACTGAACCTGAATAGTGTAAATCCTTCTTTATCGGCTGAATCAGCCTGAAAATGATAAAAACCTTCATCAGACAGGGCCATTAACGAGGTTTGTCTGCCAATCAGCGGAATGGTATATAGGCTATCTTCTTTATAATCAAAGGGTTCTCCATTGTCGATAGAAAAGGGCGGTATGGCAATGGGAAAATCCCGGTAGTAATACCTTACCCTGAGTTTAGTGGTTTTCGGAGACGAAGAAGTAATGGAGAACCGGGAGGTTTTAGAGAGATGATGGCTGAAAAGCGGGTGCCCGTTTTCATCCCTGGCCAGGAAATATTGCTGGTCATACCTGCTTTCAGTGTGAACCGGCAGAAAGTGAATGAAATCCTTGTCTCTGTTAACATCTTTCAGGGTAACCTTCATCACCATTTCCCCTTCCGGCGGGGCATGGAACAATACCGAATCAAGTTGTTTTTTATTATGCCCAAAGTAAAGAGAATCAGTGAGGTATACAACTCCACTGTCAAGTACCTCTTTCGATTCGTAGCTTTCCCATAAGGAATAAGAAAGCTGGGCCGTAGCCGTGTACTCCGAATGACCTTTTCCTTTAATGTAAAGAAAATCAGACCATTGAAAGGTGTAATATAAAGTTGATGAACTGTCGTTGTTGTGAAACAGCGTATACTCAGGTTGCGTAAAATTCTCCTTACTGTCGTATAGCATCGACCAGTTCTTCCGACTAAGCTCGGAAGGTAATGAACAGGCCGACAATACGGTAGATAAGATGAACAACGGGAACCATATCCTTTTCATGCTGGAGCAATGTTAGCACAGTTATGCGCTGGTAAAAGTAGCAAAATTTCCCTGCCTTATTACCATCTTTTCATAAATGCTCCATTTGTCTTTATTTCGAAATCATTGATTTTAAGGTGATTGCATTTTTCCTCCAGCATCATCTTTTCCTGAAGACGTAAAGGTTTCCGAATGATTATATAATTCACAGATATTGTGTTAATTATGTTATTAAGCTGCCTGCCTGTTCCCTGCCACTCATCCAGAAAATCGAGGGTGGAGGGTAGAGAATCGAGGGTAGACAACATGGATGAAAAGCACAGGGTCTTACCCCCGAAATAGGTAGTGGCTCCTTGTCTTACCAAATGAATTTCAGGGATAGATATTCGTTTTTTTCTGATATCTAATGTTTTGATAATCTGAATATTATTCTTCATTATGTAATTCTTTAATTTACCTGCGATCATGATTGAATCTTTCAGGTTTTCAGGGTTCCCGAACAGGACAACCTGCCTGTTATGTGAGCAGAACGTCCAGGCTGTTTTCTGGTCCTGAAAGAAGACAACTTCAAATTTTTTCGCGGTACGGATCTTTTGTAGCTGCCCGTTCAGGCTGATGCCGAGTATCAACAGCAATACCGGCCAGATCCAACCCTTTTCTTTTGTATTTATCCAACCTACGACTGAGGCAGTCAGGATGAAAAACAGCAAAACGGAGAGAGAGGAAGGATACATTCCTTCAATTACCCTGCAAGGTAATCTGTCAGTGAACTTAACAGCTTCATTCATAAAGTGGATGGTCCAACCCAGCAGCGGTTTCACTATGGCTGTAAGTAAAGCTACAGGTGAAACAAATAACAGGCAGATACCCAGGTACATAACTAGTGAGGACAGCGGAATAGTGATCATATTGGCCGGGATAAACCAGGTGGGAAACTGGTGGAAATAGTACATGGCCAGGGGTGAGGTTGCCAATTGGGCGGCCAGGGTTACAGCCAGCAGTTTCCATACTTTATCCAGCCATTTATTACTAATGTAAACTGCTTCATAAACAATGGGTTCCAGAATAACAATCCCTAGTACGGCAAGGTAGGTCAGCTGAAAGCCATAGTTAAAAATAAACACTGGTTCAATCCACAACAGGACCAGAATAGAAGCAAACAACGTATTGATTATGTTGCCTTTACGCTTTAGCTGATCTCCCAAAATGACAAATGTGAACATAAATGCTGCCCGCTGTACTGGAGGAGAGAGACCGGTGAGGAAAGCATACAACCAGGTCAGCAGGACAATGAGGAAAGCTTTAAGCAGTTTTGCCCTTCTGCCTTTGTTTAGAAAAAACAGTATATGGTTGAAAATGATAAAGACCAGTCCGACGTGAAGTCCTGAAACAGAGAGAAGATGGGTCACACCGGCTCTCGAATAGGCTCCCTGCAGATCCTGTCCGAATCCTTCTACATATCCAAGGATCATCGCGCAGCCGACTGCCTCATCATCCTTCCCGTATTGCTGTTCCCTGATAATGTTCACCAGTTGTTTCTGCCATTGATAAGCCATCCCGGTTACTGAAAGCGAGCTGGCCTTCGCGTGGCAGATCCAGTCGCCGGTTTTAATGTATCCCTGCCTGTAAATGCCCTGACGACCCATAAAAGTAGCATAGTCGAAGGTCTCCGGTACCAGCGGACCGGGAATCCTTCGCCACCTTGTCCTCACCAGCAGTTCATCTCCATCGGCCAGTTGCCTGGCCTTTTCATCAATCTCAAAGTATATCAGTACTTTCTCTTTTATGTTCGTAACATTCAAATTATCAATGCAGCAGATCAATTCACCTAACGCCTTGATGCTCTTATTCCTGGGCATGACAGGTCCTGTCAGCTTTATCAGGCAGATGGGTTGTTCATTGAAGGAGGAGGACGTATTGTCATCCTGTGAAAAGAAATTGCTATTTTCCTGGTAACCAATATGATAACCCAAAAAAAGAAAGAGAAGGTTGATGAAAATTCCTGGGATCCAGCGGTTTGCATAGCTGATCCGTTTCTTTCCCCAACGGATGGTCGCGGCAAGCAGGACCACCTGGAGAAAGAAAACCCAAGCCGGTACCGGGGGAAAGACCTTGTTGGTCAGACCGGCCAGAATACCGAAAATAAAAGGGACTGAGAGCCGAAATGCGGGGTAGAGGTGCCAAGGGTTCATCAGCGTCTTTTCTCCTTATATATGCAGGGAAAAGACGAAATGGAAAAATAATGGCTGATTTTTTTCTAAAAGTTTCTTCTTCTGAAATCGAAAAATGCCACGATACTAACTAAAATGCTGGCTATCAGGTAGATGACTGACATTTTCGGCAAGAGCACCAAATTGGGCTCCGGTCCTTTGGTAAAGTTAAAGTTATGACCAAAAGGGTAGGAATAAGGATCATAGTTAAATATATCTTTCAATGCGTCAGGCTGATGGATGAGACCGGACATCCCTAAAATAATCAGAACGGCTATGGGTAAGATAATCAGGCTGATACCTATAACAACCGGAACCACCAGGTTACGAAACCTGGAACTGATCCAGTATTGAAAGGCAATAATGAAAAGGCCGCACAAGTATGTGTTCCCGAGCAGCAGCATCAGGTGGCCTAAGGGGACTCCTCCCTGCTGGTAGTGAAATTTCAGGGGTTTTAACAGGTGCAACAGCCAGGAAGAAAGGTAACCCAGTGAAAGCGTGATCAGAAAGGTTAACAGGACCAGCAACACAATCATGGTGAGTTTACCGAAAAACAGTATCGCCCTGGGGACAGGCAGGGTCAGCATATGCTTCCAGGCATTCGATTTGGGTTCAATATACGTAAAATACCCGATGAGAAGGATGAGAAAAAAAGGCAGAAAAAAGGCAGTGGTGTTGTTCAGGTTGAACATGAACCTGACCCAGGGGTTGGTATCCGGATTGTTCATTCCGAAGTTGGCCAGGGTGATCAGTGCGACCGTGAACAGCGGGAATAACAGGGTTAACCAGAGGGCGAATGTTTTTTTCCCTTTGGTCATTTCAGCCCTTACAGTAGTGAAATAGATCTTTATGCTCATGGTTTATTCCTTTATTAATTCGAGAAAAGAGGTTTCCAGGTCATGGATTTCCTTTTTCACCTGGAAAACCGGGATGTGATGTTCTACCAGCATTTCAATAGCACGCGCGGTGTCCTGTTTTTCTTCGATAAAAAGTTTAATCCCGTCATCTGATTGGCTGACTTTGAAGTGGTTCTGTAAGATCTCCAGGGTCTTAACCGGATCACCTGTCTCGACAAATACGGGCATTTCTCCTTGTTTACTCGCGAGCAGCGCCTCCATCTCTCCCTGAAAAATCAGCTTTCCTTTGTGGATCACCGCCACATGCGAACATAATTTTTCGATCTCACTGAGTATATGGCTGGAAATGAATATGGTAACACCCATATCCTGGTGCAGGTGTTGAAGTAGGTTCCTGATTTCCTGTATGCCGCCCGGATCCAGCCCGTTAATAGGTTCGTCGAGGATAAGTAATTCAGGTTCAGAAAGTAAGGCAATTCCAAGGGCTAAGCGTTGTTTCATTCCCGAGGAGAATTGCCGGGCCGGCCGGTGACTGTCCTGGCTTAAACCAACCAGGTGAAGGGTCTCATCGATCCGGTGAACCGGAGTCCCCCTGAGCCGCCTGGCGATGTCCAGGTTATCCCAGGCCGACAGATGCCCGTAAAGTGAGGGTTCTTCTACCATATTGCCGGTGCGTGACAGAATTTCTAACCGGTTCTTATTCAGCTCTTTCCCGAAGATCTGAACCTTCCCCTGAGTAACCTGGTACAACCCGAGCAGGCATTTGATGGTGGTGGTCTTCCCGGCACCATTGGGCCCCAGGAAGCCATAGATGCATTTCTCCGGAACCCGCAGCGAGATGTCGTGCAACACGGCTCTCCTGCCAAAACTGAAATTCAACTGGTTTGTCTGGATTAGCATTTGGTTCTATAATAAATTGGTGAATATCAGTAATATAGCTAATATAATTAAAATTAATAGTTTAAATAAACATCAGTGGTTTCAATAGATTGTTGACCAAACAGAGTGGTAAAGAAATACGCAATAAAGCTATGATTATTTTATGGATTATCATGTGTTTGGCTAAGGATTACTAACAAGGACAAAGGATTGACAGTAAACCTGCACCTTACTTATTTCAGACGAAGTTGTTAAATTTTATAAAATTTGTAACGCAAACATTATAAATTCCCCTAAATTTGTAACGTTAATCGAATAAATTTTCAAAATGATTGCTCGTGATTTGCAACAAGTTATTGAAAATCAGTTATTCAAGGGCAAGGTTATTATTCTGTATGGTCCACGAAGAGTTGGTAAAACAACCTTTTGTAAACAATTGGTTTCGACTGTTCCCGGTAGTCGTTACCTGAATTGTGAACTGCTTGAGAACAAATTAGTTATCGAGACAACAGATAGCCAGCTGTTAAAAACTTACCTGGGGGATCTGAACCTGATTGTGCTGGACGAGGCTCACCAAATCCATGACATCGGCAGGATATTGAAAATAATTGCTGATGAAATACCTCAGGTTCAGATCATTGCCACTGGTTCTTCTTCTTTTGATATAGGGAATAGGCTTGCGGAGCCATTAACAGGCAGAGCCAGGGAATATCTGATGCTTCCTTTTTCAATCCATGAGTTACTGAATACCGCGGATAAGATCTCGATAGCGGGGAACCTGGAAGGGATGTTGCGATTTGGTCTTTACCCTGAAGTTTATGGCAAGCCGGAAACAGAGGCTATTGAAGAAATAAATCAGATAGCGGGTACCTATCTCTACAGGGATATCCTGCAGTTTGAGCGACTCAGACGTCCGGAGCTACTAGTGAATTTGCTGACTGCACTTGCCTTGCAGATAGGGCAGGAAGTCTCTCTCAATGAGGTTTCCAGGTTGATAAAGGAACATGTTCCGACAGTCCAGCGTTATCTTGAACTGCTGGAAAAATCGTATATAATATTCAGGCTCAGGTCTTTCAGCCGTAATTCCCGTAAAGAGATCGCTCATGGACAGAAGATCTATTTTTATGACCTGGGGATACGAAATGCACTGATCAGGAATTTCAACCCACTGAAACTCAGGGACGACGTTGGAAGGTTGTGGGAGAATTTCTGTGTTGTTGAACGCCTGAAGTTCAACCTTAACAATCGTCGCCTGGTTAACACTTATTTTTGGCGGACCTATAACCAGAAGGAAATTGATTATATCGAAGAATCAGGCGGTCAGCTGACAGCCTTTGAATTCAAATACAGTCCCGCCAAAACGGCTGTACCTCCGAAAGAATTCAGTGAAAATTACGGAGGTAGCCGGTTTAAAACGGTTCACCGGGAAAATTTCTATGAACTACTGGAAGACTAAGTCCGGGATTAGTCATTCAGCCTGTCTGGTTCAAGCTGCGGCATAAATTTTGTTGGGCGTGAGATCAAAAAAACACCATTCTATGAAGCGTATCACTTCCTTTATCTTGCTGGCATTCATTATTTTATCCGGTTTTGCCTCTTTTTGCCAGGAACAAACCATTGTGCTTTCAAAAGAGCCTGTCGACAGTGTTAAAAACCTGAAAGCCATTGCCCTGATCGATAAGGTCATGAAAAAAGATAACAATGACCCTAATTTCAACAGGATTTCTGTTTTGGGAAATCCGGATTGCGGCCATTGTGTGGAACTTGAAAAAATAATGAAGGAGCAAAAGATCGATTTTGATCTGTATGACCTGAGAGACAATAAGTTACTGATCAAAATACAGACCCTGATCTCCTCCCGTATGCCTGATACTGACAGGCTGGCCTTTAATTATCCCATCGTCATTTTCAAAGGCGAAGTCACTCACAGTATCCCTGACCTGAATGCTTTTGTTGAGCAGCTGAAAAAGAAGATGGGGAATTAGGCAGTGCATTTTTGAATAAAACCGGTTGCTTGTATAACCGATCAGACGGAGTAATAATTAATCGACAAAAGTCTCTTTGATAATGGCTTTCACCTTCCTGATCTCTTTTGTGCCCAATTCACCAACCACTTGTACGATCCTCATAGAATCAACAGTTCTGATCTGATCAATGGCAATCCAGTTTTCATTACCTTCTAGATGAAATTTGATTCTTGTAGGATAATCTTTCGATTTTGAGGTTATTGGAGCGATAGTTATGGTCCGCAAAAATTTATTCATTTCGTTGGGAGAAATGACCAGACAGGGTCGTGTTTTTTTGATTTCACTGCCGACTGTCGGATCCAGATTGACGATAATGATCTGATACTGTTTTATTTCCATTCGTCAAGATTTTCATCCGTAAAAACATCAGGTATCATTAGACTATCATCACCATTCGAATGCATTTCCTGAAAAGCTTTTTCCCAATTTTGTCTTGGTTCTGATGTCGGTTTGAGAATAATTCGCTCTTTCTCAAGAATGAGTTCAACCTTATCCCTGATCTCATATTTTTCAAGTATCGTTTTTGACAACCTGATACCTTTTGAATTTCCTATGTTAATGATTGATACTTGCATAGCATAATTAATTATAATTACATTGTAATTACAAAAGTACAACTTTTTTCTTTAAGACAAGCATTATTCACACTTTAATACTTCAGATTCGTCTCCCTGACCAAGTTCTTCAATAACATCGTCCAGCCATTTTAGTCTATCCTTGAGATCTTTTATCAGACTCTGGATAATTAACATTGGAGTAATAGTGCCACCACCATCTTTATAAAAATCAGCATTTTCTTTTTTTAACTTTTCCCAGGTAAATTGTGAAGAAATTATTCTTTTCTTCATTCTTAAGTAATCAGAGGCGATTAAACTGTCTTTTCTGGCAAAATAATTAATTTTTGCGTCAAAAAATCCAATTAAACATTCATATTTTATCTGCATAATTTTAGATAACTTTTCTTGAGCTTTGCTTAAACAAAAGTTCATATCTTGTTGTCCACCTGTATTGCAGTTTTTATCACAATTGTATTTATCATTTGGCTGAGGGTCTTGAGTAAAAGCCCAAAGACTTGATAATGAAAGAATTACTATTAAAACTATCCGTGTCATTCTCCTTACTGTTGTTTAAATCAGGCTAGCTGTGAAAACACAATCCAAATATAGAGAAAAATCAAATAAAATAACGATTGCCGAGAATCAGGCTGATACTCGAGAATAAAATTTACAGCTGAAACAATTTACACGACAGACCGGCATCAACTTCAGGCAGGCTTTTTGTTCCGTACCTAAAGGCACGGGAATCATTTCCGGGTCTTGTTGGCTAAAGGGGTTTGATGCCTAAAAGCATCGATTGAATTTTATTTTCACAGATCCCCTTTTATGC
Source organism: Bacteroidota bacterium (assembly GCA_026391855.1). GTDB lineage: Bacteria > Bacteroidota > Bacteroidia > Bacteroidales > CAIXZF01 > JAKLIX01. The sequence continues at coordinate 21,252 of JAPLDE010000016.1, forward strand.
TAAACCAATGTATTGGTTACAAGGGTCGGATGTTCCGGTTGAATTATTCTTTTCAAGTCCCTTTAGGGACTAAACACCTGTAGCTCAATGGTTCCACGTATTTTTAACCGTGCCTTTAGGTACGGAACAAAAGACTAGTTTTTAGAGTTACCATTCGGTGCCAGAGCCTTCTTCTTCCTCGGTGTCATGCTGGTATCAAAAGGCATGATGCTGATATTATGATAATAATACTTCAGGATATCAACATAACCGGTCCCGTTCCTGGCCATCTTCAGGGCTCCTTCCTGGCTGAGACCGACCCCGTGACCATATCCTTTTCCTTTGAAAATCAACATATTACCTTCTTCTTCAATAGAAAAAAAGGTTGACCGTAAACAGAACTCACTCCGGAGTTCTTTCAGCGGGATGCCGGAAACATAGGTTGCTTTACGGTGCGGCTGGGTAAAATGAAGGGCAGAATCCAGCATTACCTTGTCATGAATCGGAAAGTTGTATTTCTTCTTTAGAAACTGAAGCCATTTGTCTTTTGGGATCTTTTTTGTCCACGTGGCCATTGGCATACAGGCGCTGATGGAATCGGGTATGGCTTTCAGGTATGGAGCCGGCAATGACCATACATCTTCGGAATTGCAGGTTTCGCCCCCGCTGTTGGAATGAAAAGCGGCCGAAATGAGCTGGGTATCAGGCCCAAGTATCACCAATCCCCTGGTTTTTTCCAGTGCTTCCATCACTTCTTTTTTCATCACATGGCCCCTGTAAAGCTGGCAATGGACCTGGTCGCAGAGTTCATACCCTTCATTTTCGTGTTTCCGTATATTTCTCAGCGCGTAGGTCCTTGAGATCATACACTGAATCGTGAAAAACTCGGTGCTTTTGGCATCTCCTCCTTCCGACAAGGCTACCCCTGCCGTGTATTTTTCCAGGTCCACCCTGTTGATCATAATCAGCTGGCTTCCTGAAACATAAACCAACAGGTTATCATCATAAATTCTTTCATCCCTGCTTGTCCTGACCCTGATCAGCCCGTTACCAGACGAACAGCATATCTTCACCGTATCAAAACTGCCCAGGCTGCCGGCCGGTCTCTTTACCCTTACTTTATGGCCGTTCAGACTTAATCCAAGGGTGGTGTTTAATGTCAACTCCTTGCTTATGGTCAGCCCCGCTTCAAGAATATAGGTTCCTGAAACCGGGACCAGGGTGATCTCATGTAGGGTCCGGTTTGCAAATATTCTGATATTCAGATAGATAGAGTCTGCACTGGTATACTGGTAAGCAACGAACAGAAACAGCGTTATGAGGATGCTTTTAATTCCCTTCATGAGGCAGGTTGAGTAGATGGCTTTATCAGGGCAAGGATCTTCTTCGCGGTACGGCGGGAAGCCCCTTTGCCTCCCAGCCGGTCCCATAACTGGTTGTAATCCTTTTGAATCTGTTTCTGTCTGGCCGGATCTTCCAGGATGGCACGGAGTTCTGTGGCCAGGTTTTCCGTTGTCAGCTGATCCTGGATGAGTTCTTTGATAATGGGTCTGTCCATGACCAGGTTTGGAAGGCCGATATAGCTTACCTTGACAATTCTTCGGGCGATAGCATAGGAAACAGCGCTGCCTTTGTAGCAGATCAGCTGGGGGACCTGGAAAAGGGCTGTTTCGAGAGAGGCTGTACCGGAAGTGACCAGGGCGGCAGCCGCTTTACCGAGCAGTTCGTATGTTTTTCCAAAGAGAATGTCGACTTCACTATTACCAATTACCGACTTGTAAAAAGAAGCTTCCAGGCCGGGGGCACCGGCCACCATAAAGTGGTAATCCGGGAACAAAGGGATCACCTCCAGCATGACCGGCAGCACCCGCTGAATCTCCTGTTTTCTGCTGCCAGGCAGCAAGGCGATAACTGGTTTTTCGTTGGTTACAACAGTAGGAGAGATCATCTTTTCAACAGGTCGTTCAATCACATCCAGTAACGGATGTCCCACAAAATCAACGGTATAGTTGTATTTTTCATAAAATTCCTTTTCAAAAGGAAGGATTACAAACATCTTATCGACCAACCTGCGGATGGTATATACCCTTGATTTCTTCCAGGCCCAAACCTGGGGTGAAATGTAATAGCAAACCTTAAACCCTTCATTATGTGCAAATTCAGCGACCCTCAGGTTAAAACCGGGATAGTCGATGAGGATGACCAGATCGGGTTTGAAGGCCAGCATGTCCTTTTTGCAGGTTTTCAGGTTACCGAGAATGGTTGGAAGATGTTTCACCACTTCCAGGAAACCCATGAATGCCAGGTCTTTATAGTGTTTAACCAATTCAGCACCCTGAGCCCTCATCAGGTCACCTCCCCAGCACCGGACCCTGGCATCTGGATCAAGCAACCGGAGTTCCCTGATCAGGTTGGATCCGTGGAGGTCTCCCGACGCTTCTCCTGCTATAATGTAATACTTCATCCGGTTGTTACCCTTTAAGGCATGAGTCCGGGCAGGGTTCCCAGCCGGGCTTTGTGAACAAAAATGAAAAACAGAATGATCAGGGCCAGAGAGGCCAGCAACATACCCTTACCGGTTATTTCCTTATCTTTCGTATTATAGTAAAACCTGAGAATAAAGAAGTTAGGTGCAATGCTCAGGAGGATGAGCGTATTTAAGGTGATAAACGGCTGAATATGGGTTACACTCACTATTCCGAAGAAAATCAGGTAAAAAGCGATAAAGGAGCCGATGGGAAATACAATTCCCAGCAGCCCACCTATTGGCATTGAATCTTTTTTAATCATGATTTTCAAGATGTTTGAGGGGTTCAAGCAATGAATAGGCGGTCAGGTCAAGTTGTATGGGAACCACGGAAACATAGTGGTTAGCAAGGGCCCATTCGTCTGTATCTGTTTGTATATCACGGCTTACGAAATTTCCTGCAAGCCAGTAATAAGGATGGTTGTGGGGGTCGGTCCTTTCTTCCATTTCTTCATCCCAAAAACCTTTTCCCATGCGGCAGACTTTAATTCCTTTGAGTTCCTGAAAGGGCAGGGAAGGGATGTTTACATTCAGACAGGTATTGAGTGGCAACCCCTCGGAAAGCACGCGGCTGATGATCTTGCGGATATAGGGTTTGCCGGATTCAAAGTCGGCCTGAAGGGAATAATCGAGCAGGGAAAAACCGATCGCGTTGACACCTCCCATTGCCGCCTCGATGGCAGCCGCCATCGTTCCTGAATAAAACAGGTTGATCCCCGAATTGGACCCATGGTTGATTCCGGAAACTACCAGGTCGGCCTTTCCTTTAATCACGATGTTCTCTCCCAATTTCACCGAATCGGCCGGGGTTCCGTTACATGAATATTCGCTGTAACCCGGTTCTTCATGTATCTTCCTGATCCTTAGCGGGCTGGATGTGGTTACGGCATGACTCATCCCCGACTGGGGTTTGTCCGGCGCTACAACAACCACATCACCCAGTTCCCTGACCACATCGATCAGGGCCCGGAGGCCGGCAGCATGAATTCCGTCATCGTTTGTTACTAATATGAGTGGTTTTTGGGATGTCATCTGAAGTAGTGTGCTATTGATAAGATTTCTGCAAATTTCAGGATAATTCGGCCAGGGTTTACCGAAGGCCTGATTCTTTTATCAGGAAGTTTTCCAGTTCATGGTACAATTTAGCGGTCGGAAGCCCCATGACATTGTAAAATGAGCCTGTTATCCGGTCAACCCCGATATATCCTATCCATTCCTGTACCCCATAAGCACCGGCTTTATCAAACGGTTTGAACTCATTGACATACAGCCTGATCTGGTCATCGGACAAAGGATGAAAATACACTTTTGACATATCAAAAAACGAATGTTCCCGGTGGCAGGATTTCAGGCATACCCCGGTAAACACCTCATGTTTGCTGTTGGAAAGGGCTTTAAGCATCTGAAAGGCTTCCTTTTCATCAGCCGGTTTTCCCAACAGTTTGTCCTGGTGCCAGACGATGGTATCAGCGGTAATAAGGATGATGTCGGGTGAAAGTTCCTCATGGCTGAAGGCGGCAGCCTTAACCTTTGCCAGGTGAACGGCAATATCTGAGCCTGTAAGTCCCTCAGGGACAGTTTCTTCAATCTCCCTTACCTGGTTTTCAAATGTAAATCCCATCCCTTCAAAGAGGTATTTTCTTCTGGGCGACTGGGAGGCGAGGATGAACCGGTAAGGTTGAAAAAGGGATGGAAGCATAGGATTTACAGGTTGAAAAAAAGCATGGAAACGACCCCGGCCAGCATGAGCCATTTCAGGGAACGCTGGATGATCGCTGCTCCTTCTGCCGTCTGGTTCCTGATCAACCGGACGATGATGAACAGCAGGGGCAGGTCGATCAAACAGACCGAATAAATTAAAATGTACCTGTTGAATCGGATCAGGTAAGTTGACTGGATAAGGACGAGCAGGATGAAAACAAGGGCAAGAAGGCATACAGCTATCATAAGGGTGGGAGCAATCCCCAGCCTGACCGGGATGGATTGGCAACCATACCGGCTGTCACCGGGAAGATCTTCCACATCTTTCAGTATTTCCCTGGTAAAAGTGAGGAGGAACGAAAATACGAAGTAGCCCGCAATCAAACGGTTCACTGTTCCAAAACCATTGATGGCCCCGGCAAAGGACAAGGCATCGGTCTGTAACCGGAAAAATTCAAAAAGCCAGACGATGAGGATCACCATTGCGGAAAGCAGGGAAACCACCAGGGTCCCCCGGATGAAGAGCCGTTTGTAACGAAAGGAATAATAATACAACAGACCTGCGATCACCAGGGGAATACCGCCCAGTCGCCACGAACCGCAGAAATATCCTGCGGCAAAGCCTGATAAAACGCCTAACACACTGAATACCTGGTAGTAAAGAAGTGCGCTGGCAAAGGAAACATGGCGGCCAAGGATCATTTTCTCCGGCCGGTTTATGCGGTCGATCTTTACATCAAAATAATCGTTGATGATATTGCCCCCGGCGGCCAGAAATACAGACGAAAGGACCAGGGCTATAAAACCTGCCCGGGATCCGGGAATACCGTCAATATGGCTGTAAATTAAAGGGAAGATCAGGGCATACCTCACCAGTATCATGGTAAGCATGACGATGAACAGGTTCTCCCAGCGGAACAACCGTAAATGAGCTTTAATATTGATAATGAGAGAATCAGCTTGCATTACCAGATAAAGGCTTCCTTCGTGCTAAACCATTTTCCCTGGATTTTCATTACCTGTTCAATCACATCCCTGGCACAACCCTCCCCGCCTTTCAGGTGAGAGATATAGTCAGCCACCTGTTTGACCTCTTCCACGGCATCTGCAGGACAGGTGGCTACCCCGGCCTCTTTCATCACCGGGTAATCAGGGATGTCATCTCCCATAAATAACACATTCTCAGCAGCAATGCCCCTTTCTTCGAGGAAATCATGGAAAGCTTCGATTTTATCGCCTACACCCAGAAAGACATCATGGATGCCCAGCGGCTTGAACCTGAGCCTGACCGATTCCGACTTTCCCCCTGAGATAATGACGACGTTATACCCCAGTTCCCTGGAATGTTTGAGCGCATAACCATCTTTTACATTGGCGGTGCGCAGCAGTTCCCCGTCGGTGTTGATCAGTACAGTGCCTCCGGTCAGAACCCCGTCATAATCAAAAATAAAAGTGGTTATGTGTTTCAGCTTTTCTTTATAATTGGACATAGTGTATCAGTCTTTGTGAAATTTTTTATAGATTTCCCTGGATATCAGTTCATAAATTTCCCTTTTCTCCGGGTCATCCCTGAGCATGCTAAGGTGTTTCCCGATGATGTTCTGGTCATTTCTTACTGCAGGGCCTGTTTGTCCTGCTGAAGGACTGATTTTCAGTGCTTTGCGGCTTGTTTCGTTAATCAGTGGGCGCAGGATATCAAAGTAATATCCCTTTTCGCGGAGGATTTCTTCCGCAACCACATACATAAAATTTGAAAAATTACCCGCAATTACTGCAGCCATATGGATATACTGCCGGTCTTCCGATGGAATGACCCGGATGTCGCCGGAAATAGTGGAACCAAGATACCGGATAAGTTCCAGGTTTTCAGCCGTATTGGCTTCGATACAGAGGGGTATTTTCCGGAAACTGACATTCTTTCTGTAAGAAAAGGTCTGTAAAGGGAAAAACACCCCATAATTGGCCGAATAGTCAGCCAGTATACCCATAGCTGTTGACCCGGAAGTATGGCAAACCAGTTGGTCGACAAGGGGCCACTCCGATTGAAGAATGGGAATAAACCGGTCGGGAACACAAAGCAGGTAGAGATCCGAACCAGGCTCAAGCTCACTAACCCTTGAGATCAGGCTGGCATTCACCCTCCTTGAAAGATGATAAGCCTTATCCGGAGTCCGGCTGCAGATCTGGTTGATCTGATGACCCACCTTGTGAAAAACAAGAGCCAGACGGGTTCCCAGGTTTCCGGCACCTATTATGCTGATATTCAATGGTTCCATCTGTACTTTTACAATCCGGCCTTCCTTCAGGTCGTCTGGTTAATTGTTTCTGCCTGCTCCTTTGTGCCGGTCTGTAACTTTTTATTGCTCAGCCTTTTCCAGAGGGCAACACAGATACCTGCAAAAATGATGATCGATCCTATCCACATGAGTGAAATAAAAGGAAAAAGGATTACCTTCATGACAATATAGTCATTCTCTTTCGAATAAACTCCTATGACAAGCCGCTGCCCCTGTTGCAACACGTTGCTGATCCCGAAGGCAATTCTATGACCTGGCAGTGAGTCATGGATCAGCCTGACCGATTGTTGCTCGATCAGGTATTGCAGTTTAAGGTTTTGCATACCATCTTCAGTCTTCGCCCGCAGCGCGGCACTGATACCCATCACGGCATTGTTTTCACCCTGGATGAACTGGATACTGTCGAGGAAAACGGTCACATCATTTACTACCAGGGAGTCATGCAGACCGAGCTCTTTGTCGCTGGTCTTAATATATCCCTTAATATCTTCATTTTTAAGGTTTTGTGCGAAAGTGATATAGCCAAAAATATCTTTGGAAAACTGATGTCTTGTATCGGGTTCATACACATAACCCATTTTTTCGTTACGGTTAATAGACGGATTCAGGGTGAACCTTTTTTCGAGCCGGCCATCAGGGGTCTGGCTGTAAAAATCAAGGGTGTAAAAAAGCCACTTACCATCTTCTTTTCGGTCTTTATAAATCACTTTATAAGGACCCATATCCACGGTGTCATTCTTGATAAGTACCTGGTTTTCAGCCATATTGCCCATGCCGGATGCCGGAGCGGAAGCTTTTCCCGTAATCACTTTGGTATGGGAGAAAGTGACAAGCACACCAAATAAGAAAACGGACAATCCGAAGTGGGTGATCAGGGCACCGGGGTTGCGTTGTTTCTTTTCTCTTTTCAGCAAGGCTTCCAGGGAAGAATATAGCATGAAAACGATAAAGAACAGGAAGAAATAATGGAGGATATTTTTAAAAGGAAAGACGAAGATAAACAGAATGCTGACCACTGCAGCCGTAATAAGAGCCGGTACTGACCTCCTGAGATACCCTGTGCCTGCCTTTTCTCCGTACTTCATGTATTGGGTAAGCCCGATCAGCAAGGCAATCAGTATCCCGTAGGGCAGTTGCCATGAATTATAATAGGAAATACTGTCGGTCGGGGGTGCCAGGTTTGTTCCAAAAATTTTGTTAACTACTGGTATTGATGTAGTTAAAATGATCTGGAAAGAAGAAAGCATCAGGATGAGTGAACCGATAAAAATCCAGAAGTCTTTTGAATGGAGGTTTTCTTTTACTTTATCTGTTGTTTTCGGATGTCTTAATATCAGCAATATCAATCCGGTAACCAGGAAGGTGAGGGTAAAAATGACCAGGGGGATGGCTTTTCCCTCATCACCGAAAGCATGGGCGGAGGAGTCTTTCAGCACGCCGCTGCGGGTGAGGTAGCTGGCATAGAGGACAAACACATAGGAAAGGATGGCAAAGAGATAGGTCCAGAACAGGTTTTGGGGCTTTTTCCTTGAGATAAGCAATACGTGCATGGTGGCGATGGTGAAGAGCCAGGGTACGAGGGAGGCATTCTCCACGGGGTCCCACGACCAGAACCCGCCGAAGGTCAGCGCCACATAGGCCCAGGCTGCACCCAGGATGATCCCTACGCCCAGGCTGAGGGCCGCAAAATTGATCCATGGAAGGGCCGGGGTCCGCCAGCCTTTATGGTCTCTTTTCCATAACCCGGCCACTGCATATCCAAACGGGATAAGAACGGCAGCATACCCAAGGAAGAGTAACGGAGGATGGATCGCCATCCAGATATTCTCCAGCAGAGGGTTCAAACCCTGTCCATCAGCGATCTGCTGAAGATATGCAGGGTCATTGAAAAATGAATTCCCTATACTTGAAGGCATCTTTCTGATCAGAATAAAAGGATCGGTACCCAGGGTGATCCCGAAGACCTTCCAGCCAAGTACCATTAAAAGAAGGAAAACCTGCGAAAGCGAGACAACGGTAAGAATGGGCGCTTCCCAGTTCCGGGCTTTTTTCAGGATGATAACACCCAGCAACGCCTGAAACAGGGCCCAAAGCATAAAACTTCCTTCCTGCCCGGCCCAAAGGCTTGAAATAAGAAAAGCCAGGGGCAATTCCTTTGAGGAATACTCAAGCACATAGTTATAGGCAAAAACATGGTTGAAAATCAGGTAATAAAGGGCTGCAAAAGCCACCACCAGTAAGCCCAGGTGAGCAATATACAATGCCCTGGCCAGTACTTTTAAACGACCGGGATCCGTTTTCACCGATACCAGGATATAGATCAGTGTCGCTGCCAAAGCTGTAACAAACGACAGACCTATCGACCACCGTCCGATGGCCCCGGCCAGCAAATGTTCTCCTATGTAATTGATTTCCATTATACAACGATTAAAAAGATTTGCAAAAGTACATAAATTTCGCCGGAGCACCATTGGTGCTGATTATTTCCTAACTTGCAGGCAGTAACTCAGGCCGGAGGATATGAACGCCAGTTGTAAAGGTTCCGGTATAAAATATTCAAACAATGGATGTAGAACTCAGATTGGTCAGAACAAGGTCAGATCTGCGAAAGTTCATCCATCTCCCGGCAGAAATTCATAAAGATCATCCCAACTGGCTGCCGCCTGTGTATGTAGATGAATGGAACTTTTTCAATCCTCAGAAGAATAAAGCATTTTCTCATTGTGATACCTTGATGTTGCTGGCTTTCCGCGGTCAAAAAGCAGTCGGCAGGATCATGGGCATCATACATAATTCTTATAATCAGGCACATAACGAAAAATTTGGCAGGTTTGGATTTCTTGAGTGCTATAATGATCCAACCATCTCCCATGCGCTGATCAGTCATATAGAAGAATGGGCCCGGGAAAAAGGAATGGAAAAAATAATCGGACCCTATGGTTTTTGCGATAAAGATCCCCAGGGCCTTATGATTGAAGGCTTTCAATATCCTCCTGTACTGGCGGCACCGTGCAACGAGGAATATATGGTCTCCCTGGTTGAAAATGAAGGATATGAAAAAGAAGTCGATTGCCAGATGTTCTGGTACGACCTTAACCATGTACTTCCGAAAGTGTACGACCGGATATTTCAGCGTGTCAGCGCAAACCCTGAATACCGCCTGTTGGAACTCACGCGCAGAAGGGACCTCAAACCCTATATCATCCCGCTTCTGAAAATGATGAATGAGGCATACAGCCATATCTATGGTTTTGTCCCTATGGATGAGGAGGAGATGAAGGAGTTTGCTGACCGTTACCTGCCTATTGTAAACCCGAGATTTGTGAAACTGGTGCTCCATAACGGGATAGTCGTGGCGTTCCTTCTGGGAATTCCAAGTCTTACCAAAGGAATACAGCGCTCGAAAGGTTATCTTTTCCCGTTCGGGCTAATTCATATCCTCTGCGCTTCCAGGCTCACCCGCCAGCTCGACCTGATGCTGGGTGGTGTGAGACCCGACCACCAGCGCAAAGGTCTTGAGATACTGATGAGTATGAGATTGATCAAATCGGCAATTGAAGCGGATTACAAGAACTTTGAAGTCCACCTGGTGCTTGAAACCAACCGGCAAATGATAGCCGAGATGCAAAAGGCCGGGGCCAGACCCCATAAAAGATTCAGGGTCTTCAAAAAAATGCTGTGACAGACATCCTCATTTTTACTTTTTCCGGTTGATCACTGGATTCTTCATTTTATTATATTTACAGAGACTTTCCTTTTATGGCACAGCTTTTCGTCTCCTATTTTCCTTCTCCGGTGGGCTGGATAAAAATTGTCACCAACGGGAGTGCTTTGCACGAGGTTTCTTTTGAAAAAGAACCTGGCCTCAACGAAAGTCATGCTTACAATACGGTTTGCCAGTTGCAGATGGAGGAGTATTTCCAGGGGCACAGAAAACTGTTCAAACTGGAACTTGATCCGCAAGGCACTGATTTTCAGAAGAAAACATGGAACGCCTTACTCAGGATCCCATTCGGGACAAGTATTTCTTACCATCATCTGGCGTTATGGTTGGGAAATCCACTGCTTACCCGGGCGGTCGGTTCCGCTAATGCGCACAACCCGGTTGCCATTATTATACCCTGCCACCGGGTCATCGGGGCCGATGGTTCCCTTGTAGGCTATGGCGGTGGGCTCAGAAGAAAACAATGGCTGCTGGACCATGAGAGAAATGTGCGGTTCGGTACACAGTCGCAGCTGACATTTCTTGAAGACTAAGGCCATGTGATCATGTTGATGGTGGTTTTTTATTGAAAGGGATTAAATTTGCATCCATTACAGAGAAATTTATTGATCAAACTAACAAATTTTAGTTAAATGAATAGAAAGCTTTTTTCCCTTTTCTTCCTTGTTTTTTCGTTTAATTCGCTCATTATCAATGCCCAAACGCTATGGCTTGATGAAACCCAGGTCTCCCGGTTTGAATCCGGTTGGGGACAAACCAAGGCAAACCTTTCGGTTGACGGGAACAACCTGAAGGTTGGCGGCCGGCTTTATAAACGAGGGGTTGGCACCCATGCTACCGGTAAGGTTCTGTTTAAGGTTTTTGGTAACGCCGTCAGTTTCAACGCATTGGTAGGTGTCGATGATGAAGCCGGTGATACGGCCTCTGTTGAGTTCTTTGTGTTGGGAGACACAAAAGTCCTGTGGAAAAGTGGTGTTTTGAAGAAGGGTGATTCAGCCAGGAGGGTCAATGTCAGTTTGAAAGGGATAGAAAGAGTAGGTTTACTGGTGACCGATGCCGGGGATGGGATTGACTATGACCATGCCGACTGGCTGGAAGCCAGGATAGAGTATACCGGGAAAACACCGGAAATGGCCAGGATAAAAGCCCCCAAACCCTATATTCTAACACCGCCTGCTCCCGACAGGCCAAGAATCAATTACCCCAGGGTAACCGGTGCTTCGCCCGGAAAACCATTTCTTTTCAGGATCCCGGTCACTGGTAAGCAGCCACTGACTTTCAGTGTGACTAATCTGCCGCAGGGCCTTACCCTGGATAACCAGACGGGAATTATTACCGGAGTGATCGAAAAACCAGGAAATTTTACTGTATTGGTGAAGGTAACCAACGCCGTTGGCAAAGACAGCGCAGCTTTCAGGATCAACACAGGGCCCTTGCTGGCATTATCGCCGCCTATGGGTTGGAACAGCTGGAACTGCTGGGGACTGAGTGTCGATCAGGATAAAGTGAAAGCCGCAGCTAATGCCATGATCAGCAAAGGACTGGTTAATCACGGCTGGACCTATATCAATATTGATGACGGCTGGGAAGCCCCGGCCAGGAATGCTTCAGGAGAAATTATGGCCAATGGTAAGTTCCCTGATATGAAGGACTTAGCTAATTTTATTCACCAGAATGGATTAAAAATCGGGATTTACTCTTCCCCTGGCGAGAAAACCTGCGGCGGTTTCCTTGGCTCCTTCGGGCACGAATCACAGGATGCCCGGACTTGGTCAGATTGGGGAATTGATTACCTGAAATATGACTGGTGTTCATATTCCGATAAAGTCAAAGGCCGGTCGTTGCTTGAATTGAAAAACCCTTATTATATCATGCGCGATGCTTTATTGAAAACCAACAGGGCTTTTGTTTTCAGCCTTTGCCAGTATGGGATGGGTAATGTCTGGGAATGGGGTGCTTCGGTGGGAGGTAATTGCTGGAGGACTACCGGCGATATTTCAGACAACTGGAAGAGTATGGCCGGAATCGGATTTTCGCAGTTAGCTGCCGCTCCTTTTACATCACCCGGCCATTGGAACGATCCGGATATGCTGGTGGTTGGCAAGGTCGGCTGGGGGCCAGGCCTGCATCAAACCCAACTTACTCCTGATGAGCAGTATACCCATATCAGCCTGTGGAGTCTGCTTTCAGCCCCTCTGCTTATCGGATGCGATATGAGCCAGCTGGATGATTTCACCCTCAACCTGTTAACCAATGATGAAGTGATCGCCGTTAACCAGGATCCCAGGGCAGCACCCGCAAAAAGAGCCTCCTATGACAATGAAAACGAGGTATATGTGAAAGATATGGAAGATGGCACCAAGGTGGTCGGATTCTTTTTTACCAGACCCGATGCATCGGGCCCGGCGGCTGAATTTCAATGGGTTGACGAGGTGAAACCCCAAAAAATAACCGTATCATGGGCACAGCTGGGGTTGGAAGGCGAGTACAAAGCCAGGGACCTTTGGCGCCAGAAAGACCTTGGAGTAGTCTATGAGAAATTTGTTGCAGAAGTACCCTGGCACGGATGTATGCTTATCCGGTTAAGCCCGCTGAAAAAATAGGCCGGTTTATTCTGCCCTCTTTTCCTTTTTAACCTTTTTTCCCTATATTTTTGCAGGGAGTTTCTGCTATGAAAAAACGTGAATTTCTGCAGTCCTTTCTCTTGGGAGCAGGGGGCTTATCGCTGCTACTGCCTGAAACGAAGCTGTTTGGTTTTACCCTGAAAAAAATAGGTGAGATGAATGGACCTTTACCACAACCCGAAAAAAAATATTTTAAGGAAGCTTACCACTATGTAACAACCATTCGTGGCGCCGAATGTGAGATGTGTCCGAATTACTGCATCATCCGGCCGGGGAAAAAAGGTTCCTGCCGCACCCGCATCAACCAGAATGACAAGTTGATGACCATGGCATACGGTAACCCTTGCGCTGTACATATCGACCCGGTTGAAAAAACGCCCCTCTTTCATTTTCTTCCCTCGAGCAGGGCTTTTAGCATCGCCACCGCCGGATGTGTGCTATCGTGCCTGAACTGCCAGAACTGGGATATATCGCAGGCCAGTCCCGATGAAACCCAGAACGTGGAACTGATGCCTACAGCCGTGGTAAATGAATGCCTCGCAAATGGTTGTGAGTCAATTGCCTATACCTATTCTGAACCAACAGCCTGGTACGAATATGCCTTTGATACCGCCAAAATTGCCAGGGCAAAAGGGATCAAAAACCTCTTGATCTCCTGTGGTTATATAAATGAAAAACCGCTTCGGGAACTGGCTCAATATATCGATGCAGCCAATATTAACCTGAAATCTTTTTCCGACGACATTTATATTAAGCTCAACGGCGGGCAGCTGGAACCTATACAACGCACCTTAAGGATACTGAAAGAAATGGGGGTCTGGCTTGAGATCACCAACCTCATTGTCCCTACCTGGACGGATGATATGGATATGATCAGAAGGATGTGTCAATGGCTTGTAAAAGAGGATTTTACAGATTGTCCTCTTCACTTTAACCGTTTCTTTCCTTTATATAAACTCACTCAGTTACCCGCCACTCCTAATTCCGTTCTTGAACAAGCCAGAAGTATTGCGCTTCAGGAAGGGATGAAATACGTTTACGTGGGAAATGTACCCGGAACAGAATATGAGGACACCTTTTGTCCGAAATGCAAAAAGAAAATCATCAACCGAAAAGGTTTCACCTTGCTTGAAAATAACCTGAAAAACGGTAAATGCGGTTTTTGCGGTGAAAAGATAGCCGGTGTGTGGTAACGCAAAATACCTGCTGCATGGGTCGTTGACGAAATCGCGATGTTGACGGCATGGGTCGTTGATGAAATCGCGATGTTGACCGTATGGGTCGTTGATGAAAGGACACGCTATAGCGTGTCCCTACTCTATTATTGAGGTATTTACCTCAAAATCAGGTGGATGCATCAAAGTTAACTTAACTTTGCATTGATCGGCGGCTTTTATAACGGCTGCTTTGTATTTTTCAGGGAAATCGACCGGTAATTTGATATCTAAAACAACCTTCGAAAGCAATCCGGTATGCGGATTGAAATCCATATGCTGCAGGATCCTGATCTCATCCGTCGGTATTTTCCGGTTGTCGCAGAACGATTTAATATAGATTCCGGCGCAGGTCCCCAGGGAGGCAAGAAACAGATCGAAAGGGGAGGGGGCTGTTCCTTCCCCGCCAACCCTGACGGGCTGATCAGTGGGTATAAGGTGGCCTGACAGGTTGGCAATAACTTTCTTATTACCCTCGAAATACACCTCCATTGTTTTCATTAATATTGGCAGTTAGATATATGCAATAGTACGAATTTATATCAGAAGAAAGCGGGATTACCGTTGATTTATTGCCGGGACGCTGTTATTGAGGAGGGACACCAATTTATTGTAGGACACGATGTATCGTGTCCCTTCTTATGGCTACCTACTGCATTTTCAGCAATTTAATCTGTTGAGAGAGACTCCCTGTCGTTAAACTGATAATGTATAATCCCGGAGAAAGCGTTTCCAACGAAATATTGGATGAATGAATTCCTGCAGCTAGTTTTTCATTATTTGCAACGACCATTACTTCAGATTCCAACAAATTCAATATTTTGACTGAAACGACAGCATTTTCCTGCAGTTGATAAGTCAGCACAGTATGGTTGTCAGCAGGTGAAGGATAAACGGAAAGGGAAGCCTGATTGCCGGGAATGCCGGTCTCTGCTGATACTCCATACGGAGTGAAATAGGCGGATATTCCCCATTCTCCATTAATAAATGTCCAGGTAATCATTTTAATCCAGATTCCGCCTACTAATGCCCAGGGACGATCGGTCGGGTAATTGTTGGCCGTGTCGATGGCCATACCGGCAAATCCATTGTTGATATTTGACTGGGTCACTCCGCAATAAACATCTCCGGCTGTAATAAGGATTTGTTCCGGCTCCAGATCGGTAAAGCCGGAATAAGCCGAATCAGGAATACCCCCGCTGGCCGGATTCGGGATAGCGAGCGGACTAATGTAGTCGGCTACATTAGAAAGCGGACCATTAGCCGCCCCGGAAGGGTCTTTGTAAACCACGAACTTAATGTTGGAAGGTTGAGCCGCATTTCGGAACCAGGCTTTTATTCCTGTCAGTTGTGCCGGATACCAGGCAGGCGTAAACCGGGTAGTAAAACGGTAATAATCATAAGACGGGTACGACCCATTCGCACCATACTGGGTGGTAAAATGACCCGTATGGTAATATACACTGTCGGTTTGACCATTCACCAAGCCAATGGATACTGGCACTATTAAACAGGCTAACTGTAAAATTTTCAATAACTTAAGTTGGTTCATTGAAGTTAAATTTTTAAGATACTATCAAAGATATTAAATGTTCCTTGTATTAAGAAATTTTTGCAGAAAGGGACTAAATCCCGGCTCTTTTTGTGATCCGCATTGCTTTCCGGAAAAATCCGGGATGGAGTCCCTAAGGGAAGGCAGAAGGCAGAAGGCAGAAGGCAGAAGTGAAGTTAAAAGAGGGGAAGGGGAGATTTTGGTTTGTCGGGGAAGGATGCTTTTTATAATGAATTACCCCGCGCTTTAGCGCGGGGGCTAATAAGGCCGGTTTTGTTTGTCTGTCCTAAACCCCGGCCTGAAGACCGGGGTAATTCAAATCTGCGTTCTTTCCCTGTAAAGAATCTTTACCTGGCTCAATTACCTTTTCCGACATGCCGTGGCATGTCCCAACACAACATTTGATGATTTACCGGCACATCAATTATTAACTCAAAATTAAACTAACTTGCCTATATTTTAGCCGTAAATGTAAAGTTAGCATACTTTATAATCGCTTCATTATGAAAAAGATAAGCCTTATTCTTTTTTTATTGTCAATTGTCAATTGTCAATTATCAATTCTCGCCCAAAACACCGCTCCGGTTGTCTCCAACATCATCGTCTCAGAACGAACCGATTGCTCCTTTATCCTTGATATTCATTACGATGTAATTGATGCTGATGGCAACTTATTGACTATCAGTATGCAGGTTTCCAATGACAACGGCGCCACCTGGAATTACCCTTTTACTCCTTCAAATGTAACCGGCGATATCGGATCTGGCCTCTCTTTCGGCCTTAACAAACACATTGTCTGGAACTTCGGCGCTGACCATCCGAATGTTGTGGTTCCTAGCTTAAAAGTAAAGATTCTGGCTGATGACGGGGTAGTTCCCGGTCCCGGTGCCCCTTGCCCGGGTATTGCCTCCTTCTCATATGGAGGCCAAACCTATAATACCGTTCAAATTGGAACGCAGTGCTGGATGAAGGAGAATCTGAATATCGGAACGATGATCAACGGATCTTCTAACCAAACCAATAACAATATCATTGAAAAATACTGCTACAACAATGTACAATCAAACTGCGATGTGTATGGCGGCCTTTACTAGTGGAATGAAATGATGCAATATGCTATCACGCCCGGCACGCAGGGGATTTGTCCGTCCGGTTGGCATATCCCGACCGAGGCAGAATGGTGTACATTAACAACATACCTTGATGCGACAGTCAATTGTAATGTATGGGGTTGGAGCGGAGCAAATGTTGGTGGAAAAATGAAAGAAACGGGGACAACTCACTGGTATTCACCTAATACCGGGGCAACCAACGAAAACGGCTTTACGGCCCTTGGGGCAGGCTACCGCCTCAGCTACGGTTACTTCGCCGATCTCAACAGCAGCGCCATCTTCTGGTCTTCTTCCGAGTACTCACCATCAAACGGCATCTACCGGAGACTGGGCTACAACCACGCCTATGTACTCCGGGACTACCTCCCCTTCTACGCGACTTCCGGTTTTTCTGTTCGTTGTGCGAGGACTACTCAATAATTTGAAAATGTGATAATTTGGAAATTTGGGAATGAAGGATAATGAGATAATTGATAATCAGGTTTTATTTGAGGAAAGGCAGAAGGCAGAAGGCAGAAGGCAG
>JAPLDE010000264.1 GCA_026391855.1 Bacteroidota bacterium
CCCCCCAACCCCCTCTCCTCCAGAGAGGGGAAGTGCTTCAAACCAAATGGTCAGCTTCATCACTCTGAAGACCTCACCCCCCAAAACCCTTTCCTAAGGGAGAGTGGAGAAAATCCAAACCAACACCCTTCTACTTCTGCCTTAATCCTTAACTTTTACCTTCTGCCTTCTGCCTTCTGCCTTAAATAAACCTCAGCCCCACCTCCTTCAGATACTTCTCTTCAAGTATCTGGGCGATGCGTTTGACCACCGTTCGCCTGATTTCGAGTTCAACAGGCAGACTGGGATCCTGGTGGGCTTCATTGATGCGGGTCCCGATAAGGAAATCGATCTCATCACTCTCCAGGAAGAGCTTAACGATCAGATCTGCAGGACCTTTTCCAAGTTTCGTGGTGTTGTTGAATTTTTTAAGGATCTCCGCTACTTTTCCCAGGGTTAGTATCCCTTCTGTGACCAGGTCGATGCCCTCCATAAAGGAAATCGGGGGAAGGTCGGGATCATAAAACTCAAAGCTGTCGGTTATCTCCTTTTGCAGTTCACGCGCAAGGATCTCGATGGTAGTGGCTCCGCAGACAATTTTCTTACCTTCAAATTTTTCTACCAGCCGGGTCAGTTCCCTGTCTTTGTCAAAGTCAAAGGGAGGACCCGTACACAGCAGCAGTTTCCTGGGTTCCCTGAAATACAGAACGGCCGCGGTGGTATCGTCTTTAGGGAGATGGTTGTCGTTGGCGGAAGCCATGTTCAGGATTTTTGTTGAGAGCTGGGCAGCGGAGATATCGGGAGTGGTTGAAACAAGGCGGGTAACATAGTCCTGCAATGCTTCCCTGCCCCATCCGAAAGGATATTTTGGAGATCCCATGCCTGATTGCACTACGCCATCGGAACAAAGCACGATACGGTCTTCCTTTTCCGGAATAAAACTGCACGACCTCAACTCCTTTCCCTTGCTCTTCTCTCCTACCAGCAATATATCCGACCAAACCGGTTCATAAACACTGTCACCCCTCAGGATGATAGAAGGAGGGTTGTCATATTCCAGGATCCGGATCTCGCCATCCATTTCAATATCTACTATTGTAAAGGTTGAATAGCTTATCTGCCGCTCGCTGTCAACCGGAAGGGTATTCATGATGATCTCGGCGATCTTGTTGAACTCTTTGTGCTCTTTGGTAAAGTTCATGGCCATGGTCGCTGTAAGGGACGACAGCACAGTGGCTTTGATCCCGTGGCCGAGACCGTCAGACAAAACAATGACCAGCCGGTTCTCTTCTTTTATCCGGGAAGACAAAAACACATCACCACAAATCCTTGATTCCCAATGATTTATTTGCTGACTGCCGATCTCAACATGAAAAGGCTGGTTCATGCTTTTGGTTCTTTCTTATCGTTCTGATGCACTTCGATAATGGAGTTCAGAATTTTTTCGGTTTTTGAAGCTCCTTCACCCAGCAGGAAGGCAATTTTCTGGACAAGTTCAAGGTTCTCATCAATGGCTTCGGTTACACGGCGGATCACTTCTTCTTTCCTGACCTCCGGCATATACATATCCCTGACGACAGCTCCGACTACCTTGCTTTTCCTTATAGTAAACACCGATACATTTAGTATACGGTCTTCATAATGGACATCCCGGTTTATTACATCATCATCTTTATCAATCACATAAGAAAAAAGATTATAAAAAGGATAAGGAATAAGGGTTTTCAGGTCGGCCCCTGTCAGTCCCGGAATGATGTCGTTGATTTCCTCTGCTTCTCTTCCCAGAATTTCAATAAACCTTCCGTTTGACTGGATGATCTTCATTTTGTCGTCTACGATCACCACTCCCGAGGGAAGTTTCTGTAACATGGCCGAAGTTGTCTCCATGGCTTCCTTGGCAAGCTGTTGTTCCACCCTGGCCTGTCTTTCCGATTGTTTAAGTGCTTCCTGGGTTTTAGCCAGCTTTTCATTGGTTTGCTTGAGGGTTTTAATGTATTCCTGCCGGTTTCTGAGCGAAAATGTCAGGCACATTTCGGTCTTGGCCAGTCCCTGGGCCACAGCAACGGCAAATTCCCTGCACGATCCGTATCCGCATGTGCCGCAACCGATCTCATCTTCAGTGACAGATTTTCCGAGCACCTTCAATACCTGGTCAATGGTTTTCTCGTCGGGGAAAGGCAGGCGGCGGTCATCGGCTGTAAACTTCCGGTCAAGGTCAAGCGTTGCATATTTCTCCATCTCTGTTTTCCATTCCTCCAGGTCGATCTGCGACACCCTTTTTGTGGCATAGTCAACTACCCATGATCTCCTGACGAACTTGCTGATATCCCGCGACATACCGGGTCCTGCCAGGCAGCCCTCACAATAAAAGAGATTAAAATGATGCTTTATAATATCTAATTGATTTTCAAATGATTTCAATGATTCAACGCTGTTTTCCCTGCCTTCTGTGGTGATAATATGGCTCGTCATGAGGTCCTCGCTGATGTTTCCGGCCTGCAAAATTCCGTTGCTGATGGGATAAAGGGCGCCTTTAAACCCGAATGGAGGATCAAAGTCGCTAAACTCCAGGGTGCTCTCAGAAATGTTGTATTCATTGAACATTTCACGTAGCTCGCTGAAGGTCAGTATAGCATCCACTTTTGCTGAATCCTGGTACTGGCTGGCTTCCATTTTTGCACTGATACAGGGCCCTATGTATACCACTTTTACCCCTTCACCATATTTATCACGGATCACCCTGGTCATGGCTATCATGGGAGAAACGATAGGTGCCAGGTTATCCACCAGGGTTGGATGGAACTTTTCCACGAAAGAAACGATGGCGGGGCAATTGGCTGTTATATAGTATTTCCCTTTGAATTGTGTGAAAAGGTCAAGATAGCGGGCAGCCACCAGGTCAACGCCAAAGGAAGCTTCACAAACAAAATCAAACCCAAGCTTCTTGATCATATTCACAAATTTCCGGTAGTCGGTCACATCGCCAAATTCAGCTGAGATCTCAGGGGCAAGAATAGCAATAACGACGTTTTGTGCATCGATCAGACTTTTAACTACCTCATTATCAGATTTATAGGATATGGCATGCTGGGAACAGGCCTGGATACAGCTTCCGCAACCTATGCACCTTTCCGGGATAATCCGCGGAAATTCCTTGTCGGAGCGTACCTCGATGGCTTTGACCGGGCAAACCCTCACGCACGCGTAGCTCAGTTTACATTTATCGTCGTTAATCGTAACCAATCCCATAGGAGTATGCTTTCTTTTCAATCCTGGCCGAAGACCTCATCAAGTATCTCGGTAACGTTCAGCTCAGTTATCTTATCATAAATCTTTTCATCAATTTTCATGACGGGTCCCTGCTGACAATGGTTAAAGCATCTTCCTCCACGGAAGATCACCTTATCCCATAACCCGTTATTCCTGATATAATCTTCTATCACCTTCCGGGTCCTGTTGTTCCCCCTGGCAAAGCAAGCGCTGCCAAGACAAATGGCAATCTCTGTTTTTCCGTCGACAGGCATTCTTCTTAATTTTCTTTCACTCTCTCTTTTAACATTCAAAGATAATGAAACAATTTAATTAAGCGTTTAACTGTTATTTTATTAACAGTGTTAATTTTTTAACAATAAAACTTGATTGATGTTTCACTCCTTTCTATCTTTGTGTAGAAATTAAAAATAAAAAATGAATCAATCGATGGACAATGAGATAGATTCCATCTTTCAGAAACACCAGCGTAATCAGAGAGAGGCGCTGATTCCTATACTCCAGGACATCCAGGAGCAATATGGTTATATTTCGGAGGAAGCAGTACAAAAGGTCGGTCTTTTTTTAGCGATACCCACCAGTAAAATCTATGGAGTAGCCACGTTTTATGACCAGTTTCATTTTCAGCCGAAGGGAAAATTCCACATAACCGTTTGCCGGGGCACAACCTGCCACCTTGAAGAATCCGACAACCTGCTTGAAGAGGTAAGCAAGTACCTGAAAATCAGTCAGAGTGAAGTATCACGTGATGGGATGTTTAGTCTGGAAACCACTACCTGTATGGGGGCCTGCGGAAGAGCTCCGGTAATCTCTGTTAACGGAAACTATTATGAACAAATGACTATCGACACTTTTAAAGAACTCATTGAATCATTTAAACAGAGAGCGCTTTGATCTATGATCCGGCAATATGGTGACATCCTTGACAAGTTTCTCCTGAGTGAGATTCTTATTTCGCAGCCTTCCTCTTTTAACAGGGAAGAGACAGGTATCCTTGACAGGCTGACGCGCCGCCAGGTAGACAAACCTGTCATCTACCTGGGTTCAGGCAGTTGTGGCAGGATAGCCGGATCATTGAAAACAGGGGAGGCAATACGGGAATATCTTGAGTTTTCAGGGATAGAAGCAGACATTACCGAGGTCGGATGTATTGGGTTATGCTCGATGGAACCCCTTATGGATGTTCAGTTACCCGGAAAAACCCGTATTTCCTTTTGCAAGGTCGGACCTGAAAAAGTGACTGACATCCTGGATGCTGTTTTTAACCGCAGCATTTTGCAGGAACATCTGCTTGGCCAATACCCCCAGCCGGGTCAGGAGCCATGGAGCAATGTGGTGAATGTTTCGGACCTGAGGTTTTTCAAGAACCAGGTCAGGATCTCGCTCGGGAAAATGGGGATTATTGATCCTGAAAATATTGATGAATATATTGCTTCAGGAGGCTACCGAACTTTCCTGAAAACCATTTTCACTTACCGCCCGGAGCAAGTGTGCGACATCATTGAAGAAAGCGGGTTAAGGGGCCGCGGGGGCGGAGGTTTCCCGGCCGCCAGAAAGTGGAAAACCGCACTGACTACGGCGGCTGATCAAAAATACCTGATCTGTAACGCCGATGAAAGCGATCCCGGGGCCTTTATAGGAAGAGCCCTGCTCGAAGGCGATCCTCACCATATCCTGGAAGGTATTGCCCTGGCTGCCTATGCCTCGGGCGCATCCAAAGCTTTCATCATCATCCGCCATGAATATTCACTGGCCATCAGCCGGATTCGGAAAGCCATTGAACAGGCTAAAGAAGCCGGTTTGCTCGGACAAAATATCCATGGTTCAGGTGTTAACCTGTCTATCGTGTTGAAAATCAGTCCGGGAGCCTTCGTCTGCGGGGAAGAAACCGCGCTTATCAGCTCCCTTGAGGGAAAACGCGGAATGCCCCGGTTCAAACCTCCCTTCCCGGCCGTAGAAGGCTACCTGGGAAAGCCAACCGTTGTCAATAACCTGGAAACCCTGGCCCTGGTGCCTTCCATACTCGAAAAAGGCCCGGCCTGGTTCAGAAGTATTGGTACTACCCAGTCGCCCGGAACTAAAATTTTCGCGCTTACCGGAAAAACTGTGAATATGGGTCTGGTTGAAGTCCCTATGAACACCACCTTCAGAGATATTGTCTTCTTTACCGCTGAGGGAATCCGGGAAAACAAACCCTTTAAAGCGATCCAACTGGGCGGTCCTTCAGGTAACTGCCTGGACTACAATCACCTGGACCTTCAGATTGATTTCGAAACACTGAAAGAGGCCCACCTGGGCTTAGGTTCAGGAGGACTTGTAGTGATGGATGATTCCAGCTGCATGCTGAACCTGGCAAAATTCTACCTTGAATTCCTGAAAAAGGAAAGCTGCGGAAAATGTATCCCCTGCCGGGAAGGTACAAAGAGAATGGCTGAAATACTGGAGAACATTACCCGCAGGCCGGTGAATGAAAAGGGACATGAGACCCTGGAAAGATTCAAAGGAGTGATGCAGCTGGAAAACCTGGCCGAGGTCATCAGGGATACCTCTCTTTGCGGATTGGGAAAGAATGCCCCAAACCCGGTACTAAGTTCGCTCAGTCAGTTCAGGGAGGAATATGAAGAGCATATCTTCGACAGGAAATGCAGGGCTGGTGTTTGCACTCACCTGCGTATCTATTACATTGATATTGAGAAATGTACGGGATGTACTGCCTGCGCCAGGAAATGCCCTGCTGCAGCCATTATAGGAACTCCTACCCATCCGCATTTCATTGTGGAAGAAAAATGTACAGGATGCGGAATTTGCCAGGAAACATGCAAGTTCGTCGCCATTTATATTAAATGATTTATTGAAGGGAAGAATGATCTTTACAATAGAGGTAAATAACAAACAGATCAAAGCAAAGACGGGAGAGACGATCTTATCGGCGTTACGCCGTAATGGCATTGATGTCCCTACCCTTTGTTATTTGCCGGAACTCGATGCCACCGGCGCCTGCCGTATCTGTGTGGTTGAAGTGGAAGGCAAACCCCAACTGGTGACCTCCTGCTCCCAACCTGTGGAGGAATGGATGAAGATCTTCACCCATTCACCACGTGTCATTCAGGCACGGAAAACCCTCATAGAGTTATTGCTGGCAAACCATCCGGATGATTGCCTGTATTGCCCTTGTAACGGAAGGTGTGAATTGCAGCACCTGGCCGGGGAGCTGAATGTCAGAGAAAGAAGATTCCCCAATAAGAAATCACCCGCCCGCCTCGATCAAACCTGCTCAGCCCTTGTCTGGGACCCGGCCAAATGCATCCTCTGTGGCCGATGCGTGAGATCCTGTGACGAGATCATCGGTGTTTCAATCCTGGACCTTATCAGGAGAGGAGAAAAAATAAGCATAGGGACCACTTTCGAAAAACCCCTCAACCTTTCCAACTGTATCACCTGCGGGCAATGCATCCAAGCCTGCCCTACCGCTGCCCTGAGAGAAAAGGAAGCTTTCGCCGGAGTCCAGGAAATACTCCATAAACCCAGCATCTTCCCCGTCGTTCAATACAGCCCGGTCATCTCCGTCTCCCTGGCCGAAGAATTCGGGATTAAACCGGGTAAAGATCTGCAGGGTATTCTCAATAGCGTATTACGCAAGATCGGCTTTAAAAAAGTGTTCGACATCACATTTGCCGCTGATGTCCTCGTCCTTGAACTGGCAGATACCCTGCTGAAAAGGATTGCCCTGGGAGAGAAACTCCCCCTGATCAGCAGTTGCTGCCCGGGCTGGGTAAAATATGCCGAACAATATCTACCCGGCAACCTCGATCTGCTGGCCCCGCTGAAGTCACCCCAACAGATCATGGGCAAACTGATTAAAAGGTATTATGCAGATATGCAAGGAATTACACCTGAAGATATTGTGGTAACCTCTGTTATGCCTTGTACCGCTAAAAAGTTTGAAGCCCAACGGGAAGAAATGTCCCTGCAGGGAACAGCCGAGGTGGATACGGTCATTACCACCCGGGAGCTTGCTAAACTGATCCGTTTGAACGGTATCGACATCAACCAGTTGGATGAGGAGATGACAGACTCACCTTTTGCCAGCAGAAGTACGGCAGGTAAGCTTTTCGGAGTATCAGGAGGAATCGTGGAAGCCCTTATCCGTACCCTTCATTTCCGGCTGACCATGAAGGAAATAGCTAACCCTAAGATCACGAAAATCAGGGGTTTCAAAGAAAAGAAAGAGGTTTATATTAATATTGAAGGGAAAGAGTATGGATTTGCCGCTGTCAGCACGGTTAAAGCACTGCCTTCTTTGCTGGACGAAATCCAGTCGGGGAAGAAAAACATTCAGTTTATTGAAGTAATGGCCTGCCCCGGCGGTTGTATCAACGGGGGTGGTCAGCCAATTCAGGGCAACGGAGAAACCAGTCAATTGAGAGCCAAGGCAATATACGACATCGATGACAAAGAGTCAATTAAGGCCTCACATAAGAATCCTGCCGTTTTTGACCTGTACCAGAAGCTGCTTCAGGAACCAGGTAGTCCCATGAGCTCAGCATTGTTTACCGCTGTCTTTAATAAACGAACTGTTCTCCTGTAACCATGGCACACTCAATCCGAAGGCAACTGGTCTTTACAGTAAAAGATAAATGCAGGGTATGTTTTACATGCCTCAGGGAATGTCCTGCCAAAGCCATTAAGATCATTAACGGCCAGGCTGAAGTAATTCACGAAAGATGTATAGGGTGCGGCAACTGTGTAAAAGTCTGTAGCCAGAATGCCAAAGTATACCTGAAAGTGATCGATGAAGTGATGCAGATTCTGCAATCTGGAGAAAAGGTAGCCGCCTGCCTGGCACCCAGTTTCCCTGCAGAGTTTACCGAGTTTGAAGACCATCGTTTGCTGGTGGGTATGATCAGGGCATTAGGCTTTTCGTATGTGACAGAAGTCGCATTTGGAGCCGATATGATAGCCAGAGAGTACAGAAAGGTGCTGAAAAAGGACCACAATAATCCTATCATTTCATCGGATTGCCCGGCCATAGTGTATTTTATCGAGCACTATCACCCCGACCTTGTACCTTTCCTGGCTCCCATCGTATCGCCAATGGTGGCCATGAGTCGTATCGTTCGTAAACAATACGGGAAAAATTGTAAAACAGTATTTATCGGCCCTTGCATAGCCAAAAAAGCTGAATCAGATGAAGTTGACGAGGTGTTGACATTCAGAGAGTTACGTGAGATGTTTGAAACCAATGGTATAAACCAGGAATCGGTTCAGCCCGCTGACTTTGACCCACCCTATGGGGGAAAAGGAGCTATTTTCCCCATCAGCGGCGGATTGCTTCAGACCACCAAACTTTCGGCAAACCTGTACGAAGATGACATCCTGCTGGCTGAAGGCAGGGTGAACATCAGGGATGCCATCAAGGAATTTGAGGAAGGACTGGTCCAGGCAAAACACCTTGAACTCCTCTGTTGTGAGGGATGTATCATGGGTGCAGGAATGTCTCCGAATGGTAAAAAATATGCCAGGAGAAACTATCTTAGCCGTTATGTAAATCAGAAGATCAGCAGGTTACAGCCTGATGTGGTTAAAAAACAGGAGGAAACCTTCAGTAAAGTAAACTACCTCCAGACATTTGAACCCAAAGACCGCAGAATCTCAGCCCCTTCCTGGGAAGATGCCGGCAAAGTGCTTCAGTCTATGGGAAAATTCTCAGCCAGGGATATGCTGAATTGTGGAGCCTGCGGGTATGACACCTGTGTAGAACATGCCATCGCCATCGTTCAGGGCCTGGCCGAAAACGAAATGTGCCTGCCCTTTGCTATCGAAAAACTCCATAATTATATAAAGGAGCTGAATATCTCCAATGAGAAACTGGCCACCGCCCAGCAAGCCCTTCAACAATCAGAAAAACTTGCATCCCTGGGACAGCTGTCGGCCGGTATTGCTCATGAACTGAACAATCCCCTCGGAGTCATTACCATGTATTCCAACATCTTAATGGACGAAACAGGGCCGGAAAACCCTTTCAGAAGTGATCTTGAGCTGATCGTGGAACAAGCCGACCGATGTAAAAAAATTGTAGGCGGATTATTGAATTTCGCCAGGAAGAACAAGGTGAATTTCGCCGATGTTGACTTGAAGATCCTGCTAGATCATAGCCTCAACGCTGTCATCATCCCTTCCAATGTTGAAGTGGTGATCGATATGAAAACAAACATGCCGGTCGCACGGCTGGATTTCGACCAAATGACCCAGGTCTTTGCCAACCTGATGAAAAATGCAATCGATGCTATGCCCCGGGGCGGGAAACTGAAAATCACTGTTGAAGGAGATCGCGATGAACTCAACTTTTATTTCACCGATAACGGCTATGGGATCAGCAAGGAAGACATGGGAAAAGTTTTTACTCCCTTCTTTACTACCAAAGGCCTGGGGAAAGGTACCGGCCTCGGGTTGCCAATCATTTACGGGATCGTTAAAATGCATAAAGGAAATGTTACCGTAACATCCAACGCAGATCCGGCAGCAGGACCCACCGGAACCACCTTCAGGATCACTTTACCGGGAATGGAACGAGTTCAATAAAGAATTTACCATTATGACAAAAAAAACCATTTTGATAGTAGACGATGACCCCGATTACCTTTTTCAATTAAAATTAAAGGTGCAACAATTTGGATTTGAGGTCATTACAGCTGACAGCCAACAGGAAGCCGAAAGAATGCTGGACTTTGTTAAACCCGACCTGGCCATTCTCGACCTGATGATGGAAACCGAGGACAGCGGCTTCATTCTTTCCTTTAAAATAAAGAGGAAATACCCTGATCTTCCGGTGATTATTGCTACAGGAGTAACGGCAGAAACAGGGATCAATTTCAGTTCCAACTCCGAAGGGGATAAAAACTGGATAAAGGCCGACTTATTCCTTGACAAAGGGATACGAACCGACCAGCTTCATAAAGAAATCAATAAACTACTGAAAATATGATATATAGTAAGGGTCAATGGCCATTGACCCAAAAAAAATCATCCACCTAACATCTTATATCACACATCACACATCACACATCTTACATCTAACATCTTACATCTTACATCTTACATCTAACATCTAACATCCCACATCATACATCTAACATCATACATCTAACATCATACATCTAACATCATACATCTAACATCATACATCTAACATCAAAATCATGTCAACTTTTAACATCCTGGTCGTTGATGATGAACCCGGGATCCGTTCCGGAACCAAGAGAATTCTTCAAAATTTCAAAGTTGATTATCCATTTATGGATGAACAGATTGATTTTGAAGTGGATGAGGCTGAGTCGGCAGAGGCAGCCCTGGAGATGATCAACCATAAGGTGCCTGATATTATTCTTCTCGACAATAAACTTCCGGGAATGCAAGGAGTTGAATTACTGGAGATTATACGTAAAAACAACATTGACACCCTGGTGGTCATGATCACTTCTTATGCCTCCCTGGAACTGGCAGTAAAAGCCACCCGCGACGGGGCATTCGACTTTATACCCAAACCCTTTACCCCCCAGGAACTCCGCTCTTCCCTCGAAAATATCACCAAGCAGCTCTTTCTGAAGCGAATGACCCAGAAACTGAATACGGAAGGTAAACAGATCCGTTTCCAGTTCCTTTCAGTGCTGTCGCATGAGCTGAAAGCCCCCCTGAATGCGATTGAAGGATATATCCGGATCATCAGGGATAAACAACTGGGCGACAAGGTGGAAACCTACCAGGATATGCTCGACCGTTCCCTGGAAAGGATCAAGGGGATGCGTACCCTCATTATGGACCTCCTCGACCTTACTCGTATCGAATCAGGGAAAGGAGTCAAAGAGTATAAGAAAGTCTGCCTCAATGAGATAGCCCAGACAGCGATTGACACCATGCGTCCTTACGCCATCCAGAAAGACCTGAACCTTTACCTGAATTCGAGTGAAAAATGCTGCCTTCAGGCGGATCTGAATGAAATGCAGATCATTATTAACAACTTGATTTCCAACGCTGTAAAATACAATAAGGAGGGTGGACGGGTAGATTGCACCATCAAAAGTGACAAAGGAATAATCACCATCATTGTTGCCGACACCGGTATCGGGATACCGGCAGAAGACCACGAGATCATTTTCCAGGATTTTGTGAGGGTGAAAAGTCCCGAAACCAGGAATATTTCAGGAAGCGGGCTGGGTCTTTCCATAGTCCGGCAGTTGGTGGGATTATATCATGGGACCATCGATTTAAAGAGCACTCCCGGTGAAGGAAGTATTTTCACCGTAACATTTCCAAAAAATCTTTAATGCATCATTACTTAAACTATAGATATCATGCGTAAACTACCGGAAAAAACCATTGAACGCCTGAGCCAGTACCGCAGGGTATTACTGATCTGCGTCTCAAAGAACAAACAACATATTTTCTCGCATGAGCTGGCCGGAATGCTTCACCTGACTCCTGTCCAGGTCAGGCGCGACATTATGCTGATCGGTTATTCCGGCACACTGCGGCAGGGTTATGAGATCAAGGAGATGATCGAACTGATCGGTAACATCCTCGATTCGAGTGAAGGCCTGAAAACCTGTGTCGTAGGCCTGGGGAACCTGGGCCGGGCAATGATCAGCTATTTCAACGGAAAAAGAACAAAACTGACCATTGTGGCCGCCTTTGATATCAATCCTGAAAAGGTAAACCGCATATATGCAGGTGTCCCTTGTTATCACATCGATATGCTCAATAAAATGATACGCTCCGAGAATATCTCCATCGGGATTATGACCGTACCCGGCGATGAAGTCGCCCGGGTCACCGAATCCATGGTGCTGTCGGGGATTAAAGGACTGCTGAATTACACCCCTACCCCGGTTAACGTACCAAACCACGTCTACCTCCAGGAATATGATATGATCACCTCCCTCGAAAAAATTGCCTATTTCGTAAAACGCGGGAACAACGAAGAATAATTGAAATGAACATTTACCATGATCTCGATGAGGTCTCAGCGATTAAAAACGCCGTAGTCACAACAGGTTCATTCGATGGTGTCCACATCGGGCACAAATCGATACTGAACCGGCTGCGGCGTATTGCCCATGATATTAACGGAGAAAGTGTCCTGATCACCTTTCATCCCCACCCCAGAAAAGTCCTCTACCCTGAAACCGCCGGAAAGAACCTGTTCCTGATCAACTCTCAGATTGAGAAGATCGAGCTGCTTAGGAAAACCGGGCTCGATCACCTGCTCATCATCCCTTTCACCCTGGAATTCTCCCAAATCAGCTCCTTTGATTTTATCCGTAAAATATTGGTTGCCAGGCTGCATGCCAAAAAGATAGTCGTTGGATTCAACCATCACTTCGGGCATAACCAGGAAGGTGATTATGAATACCTTTTCCAACTGGGAAAATATCATGGATTCGAGGTTGAAGAGATCCCGGAGCAGGATATTGAAAATGAATCCGTTAGCTCAACCCGCATCCGTAAAGCCCTGCTTGAGGGAAAAATCCAGCGGGCTAATGCCTACCTCGATCATTTCTATTTGATCATGGGTCGTGCTGTACCCAGCCCGGCAAACAGGCTGTTACCCGGAAAACCCGCTTTCTTTGTCCCCATCGAAGAAGACTGCAAGCTGATCCCTCCTTCGGGTGTATATGCAGTCAGTATTCTGAACGGACAACAAGTATCAAAAGGAATGGTCATCATCCGTAAACGAATTGAAAGTGATCCTCCTGGAAATCACCCTCAAGTAGTTGAATTAGTGACGGTTAATGGTGATAATCCAACGGCATCAACTCGCGTTACCTTAAATTTTCATAAACAGATCAGGGAATGGGAAGATTTTTCCTTTTCTCCTGAAACTGAAGTGCTTTTACAGCGCGATTGTAAAGAAATTGAAGAACTGATCTTTTAATATGCAGCAGCAACATCTTTATCTCATGACCATCACCTTTTTAGGTACAGGAACCTCTACCGGCGTTCCTGTGGTAGCATGCGATTGTCCTGTCTGCAAATCTACCGACCTTAGAGACAAGCGTTTACGCACGTCCCTGTTAATCAAAATCAACGGACAAACCCTCGTGATCGACTGCGGCCCCGATTTTCGTTACCAGATGATCCGCAACGAGGTCGACAACCTGGATGCCATCCTTTTTACCCATGAACACCGCGACCATATCGCCGGCCTGGATGACATCCGTGGCTTTAACTACGTGCTGAACAAAACCATCGATTTATATGCCGGCGATGCCGTTGTAAAAGCCATTTATTCTGCCTTCCCATACATCCTCAATGAAACCCGGTTTTTTGGCGCTCCCCAGATCAATTTCCTCCCTGTCACGGGAGAACCCTTTTTTATCGGTGAGTTTGAGGTCATCCCCATCCGCGTTCTTCATAACAAGCTGGAAGTCTTCGGATACCGTATCGGTGACATGACCTATATCACCGATGCAAGCTTTATCTCACCGGAAGAAAAAGAAAAAATTGCTGGAAGTAAGATTTTGATTATTAATGCACTAAGAAACTCAAGACATATTTCCCACTATTGCCTGAACGAAGCCCTGGAAGTCATAAGCGAGGTCCGGCCTGAAAAAGCATACATCACCCACATGAGCCATTTCATCGGCCTTCATGCCGAGGTGGAGAAGAAACTGCCCCATGGGGTATTTCTGGCGTATGATAATCTTACGGTTGAAATAAGATAAGGAACCCTGTTTGTCTTCGAGTGGGCGTTAACCCTGTCGGTCCTTGAACAAGCGTCCAAACCCTGGCAGGGATCCTATTCCTGTCAGGGTTTTCGTTAAATTAAAGGATAACTGACTAATATTCAAATAATTCAATCGCTTCATTAATTGTCTTCCCGGAAAGGGTTTCAGTTGGGTAACCCGGAATGAAATCCAGTTAAAACAAGATGCATGGCTTTCCGGTGAAAAAAAATTCACAATCAACATGACTGAAGGAGACAAACAATTCTGTTTTTTATCATCATTTCATTCAGCATCAAAGGGCAGAAGGTCATCTCCAGGAACCAAACCAATCTCCAAATCATCAAATCATCAAATCATCAAATCATCAAATCA
>JAPLDE010000230.1 GCA_026391855.1 Bacteroidota bacterium
GTTTAAAATCCAGTTAATTTGAAAATCCTGCCTGTTTTGAAGGATCTCGTTCACCTTTGAGAAATGTCCACAGCCGAGAAAACCACGACTGGCCGATAATGGAGAAGGATGAGGTGCCTTTAGTACCACATGGAGAGTGGTATCGATAAGACTCTCTTTGGCCCCGGCATAATTTCCCCAGAGAAGAAAGATCAATCCCTGTTTCCTAGCTGATAGCTCCTCAATAACCCTGTCGGTAAAGGTTTCCCATCCCTTTCGCTGGTGGGAACCGGCCTGGTTGGCCCTGACTGTCAGGGTGGCATTAAGCAATAACACCCCTTGCTGTGCCCAGGAAGTAAGGTTACCGCTTCGTGGAACCGGCAATCCCATATCCCTGCTGATCTCCTTGAAAATATTCTGAAGCGACGGAGGCTGCGGTATTCCATCGGGAACCGAAAAGCACAGCCCGTGTGCCTGACCAGCACCATGGTAGGGGTCCTGACCCAGTATAACCACTCTGACCTTATCAAAAGGGGTCTCCTTAAATGCATTAAATATCTTATTACCAGGAGGATAGACGATATGTTTGCTTTTTTCATCCACCAAAAATTCCTTGAGAGATAAAAAATAAGGCTTGTTAAATTCCTCCAGCAGTACCTCTTTCCAACTCTCTTCGATCTGTGGGTTTATTCGTTCAACCATAAGAAATAAGTATGCAACAAATAATTGTTATAATAAACATTGACCTGTCAGGGTTATTAACTATATTAAAAGATATATTTATGACTAAAATTAATTCCAACCCCATCGTAAAAAATGGGGTATGGATAACAATGTTCCAAAAATTTTGTTTATCTTTAAATACCTTATAGCATGAAAATTTTAGTCGGGAGGACGATCATTATGTTGGTATCAGTTGTTTTCATCGGCATGTTATTTTTGTCGTGCAGGACGCAACATGCCGGATGCCCTGCCTATGGAGGGGAAGCAAAAAAATATAAGATAGAGAGAGGTTATTAATTGCATTCCGGGTAACAAGGGTTATCCAGGCCTGGGGGAAATGAAAATCAGATCGGTCACCGTTTTTTTATTGATGCTGTGTTTCAGCGGTCATCTGTTATCGCAGACACTGCCAGCCGACACCAGTGATCCCAGATTTTTTCTGAGAAAAGAACTGGCATTCAAGTTTATAGCCCACACTTCCGGGTTTGGTTTCGGGTTAAGTAAGTCCTATAGCCCGAACGTTTTTACCAAAAGATGTTTTGAAACCGAGATCGTTAACATGAAGTCTCCCAAGGAGGTAAGGACGGTGTATCCCTTTGCCGACAATTCCAAGAGTTATGTATACGGTAAGTTGAATTATTTTTTCCTTGTCAGGGCGGGCTATGGGTATGAAAAACTACTTAATCGCAAACCCATGTGGGGAGGTGTTGAAGTCAGGTATTTGTATCATATAGGAGCAAGCCTGGGATTTGCCAAGCCCATCTACCTGCTGATCATCAACTACATACCGAATTCTGATAAATACACCCTGACCACTGAAAAATACGACCCTGCCCGGCACTTTTACGATAACATTTATGGCAGGGCTCCTTTTAACTATGGGTTCAACCAGATAAAGCTCCATCCCGGTCTTTATGCCAAGGCTGGGTTCCAGTTCGACTTTGGGTCGGATAATGAGCGGGTGAAGGCCCTGGAAGCCGGTGCCATATTGGATGCCTACCCGGATGGCGTTAAGATCATGGCTTTCAATGATCCGAAAAATCTTTTCCTTACTTTTTATTTATCATTGAACCTGGGTAAAAGATACAACCGTAACATCAAGGATAACGACAAGAAAACACATAACTAACAGGTTGATAAGGAATTAATTATTATCTTTAAAATAAAAAGAGGCTGATCGTATGGGTCAGCCTCTTTTCATTTTTATCTTCTCTTTTATCAGAGCACTACAAATTTACAGGTATTGACAGAGCTCCCTGATTTCAGTTTTATCAGGTAAGTACCTGAGGTGAGCTTATTATTGAAAGAGATGGTTTCGGTATGCGCACCCATGGATTGGTTCTTCAGTTTAACTTCCCTGACAAGCTGGCCTGTGATATTCATTACCTGAAGGGTAACGGTCCCGGGACGATCGAGGGTGTATTCAATATTGGCCTGGTTAACAACAGGATTAGGATACACCTTCAGGTATTTTCCTGCAATGGTTGAAGGATTCACCGGGTTATCTATCCCTACATACTTATCACATTTGAAAATTCCCCTTCCCAAAGTGGCAGCGTATACCATACCATAATTAGTGCAGTATACAGTATCCGTTTCCTTTATTAGTGGCCAGTGGTTGAAGTTCTGTTGTTTAAGCATCATCACTGGAGCATTCGCCATCCCGGTGTTTTCAGGACTCCAGCTAACCGTACCGGCATTAATGTTATCGGTTGCAAAAGCACCCATTTCAGTACCCACGAGCACGCGGTTGGAGCCATGTTTCAGGATTGCTGATGTATACACGGGCATAGCCGGAAGATTACCCTGCTTCGGGGTAAAAGTCGGCTGGGCACTCAGGGCATTCACAGACAGGTAGACATAATCGCTGTTGCCATAGTTACCCAGGGTAACAACAATATGATCGTTATTGTCGGGGTCAACAGCTATCGAAGTAATGGCCCTGCCAGCCTTGATCATGATAGTATCCAGTTCCAGTTTTACATTGGTGTCGATTTCATAAGCGCTGATCCCTTTTACCCGTAAAAGCAGTCCTTCCTGCAATCCAAGGAAAACAGCATCCGCATCATTGGTATTGGCCATCGATTGAACCGTACCTGAAAAATTGGCGATCTTGGTCCAATCCGGTGTAATGGTGAAATCAAGGGCTCTCTTGGTGCACCAAAGGGCTCCGTTGGTTCCCAGGAAAAATTTGGAGGTAATAATATCCTGTATCATCACGGTATCATGAGGATAGATAGTCGTCCCCGAATTGACCACGGTAAAGGGATAGTCACCATTTTTACTTCTTACGGTAAAAGGCTGGTCATGAGCAATGGTGTCATAGGAAATGTACTCGATAGAATCGATGCTGTTATGATCGTTGAAGCTTTCCCAGAAAAGGAGAGGAGTAACATAGGCACCGCTCAGTGTCGACATATCAGTGGAATAAAAAGCACTGAAATTCACACCATTATCGATGCTTCTCCTTGAAGCCCCATTCGAAGTACCAACAAAGTATACCTTTGGATTAATGAAAGAAATAGCGCAATTTCCACCCACATCTCCGCTATATAACTGAAGGGCTGATTGTTGAGTATTTCCTGTAAAATCGATTATCTGAACACCGCTTCCCTGGGTGCCGAACAGAACATCACCTTTGTAGGAAGGTGCAACCGTGTATGCCTGGGCAACATTATAATTGCGGTTAAGTGACTGGAAAGTAAGGGCTGCATCAATTGTCATATAAATACCCCCATCGGTAGCGATATACATTATATCCGGGTTAGAGGGATGGAAAACATAAGAATGATGGTATGAGTGCAGATACATGGGGTAAAAACTGGGAAGGAAAGTTCCGTCGGAGATCGGCTCCCAGGAAAAGTATCCTTCATCAACTTTAACCCCTCTCCACATATTCACCCCTCCTATATAAATTGTATTGGGGCTGACAGGAGAAACGGCAATACTGGTTGAATAACCTCCCTGACCTGTATTGGTTGCAGTACCAATATTGAAAATATTAAAGGCTGATGATCCGCCGGGTCCAACCACTTTCCAGGTAGTTCCTTTATCCGGTGAACGGTAAATATTTTCCAGGGCTCCGGTCGTTTTAACAACAACAGCATAAATAACATTATTATCAGAAGGGGCAATGGCCAGTTCAATCCTGCTGACAACAGATGGCAGGGGGAGATTGTCGGTACCGCCGGTTGAATGATTTACAAAAAAGGCAGGGTCACCTGTTGCAGAAATATAGCATGTGATTCCGACACATACCACAATCATACCGCCCGAACCGATCTTAATATCCTGGGCATTTTCGGTAAGGTCGGTACCGTTTGACTTGGCAAAGGTCCAGTTGGCACCCTCATCATCTGTATATCTCAACCCTTTATTAGTGGCTGCAAAAAGACGTCCGGAAGCATTAACTGCAAGGCGGTTAACATATGCCCAGTCGGCTGTTGTACTGTTGGCTGTTGGTTGAGTGGTTGAGATGAGCGTAAAATTCATCCCATCGGTTGATTTAAAGATACCTTTACCGATGTTTCCCCCATGGCCGGTACCAGTACCCGGATAAAAACCCTCGCCGGTTCCGGCGAAAATGGTACCCGACTGGTTCTGAGCCAGGCAGGTGGCGTTTAATACCTCTGTCGTAGATCCATTTACCAGGGTTTGAACCCATGAAGTACCGCCTGATGTTGATTTCCAGACGCCTCCGGTAACGGAACCGATATAAAGAACAGAGGAATTATTTCTATCGATCAGGATGGAACGGGTACGGCTGGCTACATTGTCCGGACCCATTTCCTGCCAGTTCAGGTCAAGCGCCTTCCCGTTCTTCATCTTCATCATACTCTCAACCTGTTTTCTGGCCTTCAGTATGTCCTGTGGATTCACCTGCCCTGTAACCTGGTTCGCCCGGATAATCCTCATGTAGTCATCCTGGGTCTGAACATCAGCCTTTTGTATTTGAGCCATGGTCAGACAGGGGAGGAAAACCAATCCTGTCAATACGGCAACAATCCACAATAGTACTCTTTTACTTTTCATAAGTGCGCAATTATTAATTAGTTAAGATTGTTCATAAGGGACTGGAAAATTACATATTTTTTTGATTCATACTACAAGAAAAATCCAAAATTTTCAACAGTTGGCTCATTAAAAGCCTTCCTATCACACATATTGTCTGGAAAGCATACCTGAAAAAGCAGGGTCAACCTTTTCTTTCCTTCTGATTTCCTCAAAGAGGCCGAACAGGTCGGCCGGCCGTAGCCTTTGTTTCTCTGCCCCGGAAAAGTCATATACGATCTTACCATCATTCATCATGATCAATCTGTCGCCCAGCAAGGCCGCCTGCTGCATTGAATGCGTCACCATCATGGTCGTAAGCTTCTGTTCTTCAATCACTTTCCTGGTGAGTGCGATCACTTTGTCGGCTGTTTTAGGGTCAAGGGCTGCGGTATGCTCATCGAGCAGCAGCAACCAGGGCTTGTTCCAGGTAGCCATCAGTAATGTCAGTGCCTGCCGCTGACCGCCGGAAAGTTTGCCTATAGGGATATCCAGCCTGTCTTCCAGACCCATGTTCAGGGCGCTTGTCCTCTCCCTCGACTCTTTGGCAAATTCGGTACTCAGGGCCTTGCCCAGTCCCCTTTTTTTGCCCCTTTTGGAAGCCATAGCCAGGTTTTCGGCTATCGACATATCCGGAGCTGTCC
>JAPLDE010000119.1 GCA_026391855.1 Bacteroidota bacterium
ACCGGATTATTACCAGAACAAAAGGTTTGTGAGGATGATCCGCTGGGTGCCGATGGGGTTGTGTTGATGGTGACGGTTACCTCAAATCGTGAAAAACTCTCACATCCTGATTCTGTTTGTGTGGCAAAATAATGATTATTATTTATTAAGCCTGTTGATGTCAGGAGCGGACTGCCTCCCGAAGATACTGAATACCACCGGATATCCGATCCGCTGGCGGAGAGTGAAGCAACCGTCGGGCTGGCACCTGTACAGAAAGATTGTGAAGCCGTTCCTCCCGGAGCGGAAGGGGTGGTGTTTGTGTTGAAAGCTGCTGTGTTAACCCCTGATAAACTGCTTGAACAGCTTGGAGTTGATTCAAAAGCAATGGCGGAGATATGCACTACATTGTTTGCACCGGCAGTGTTCAGAACTGTGGTTGTAAAGGTTCCCGTACCTGGACTTCCTGCTGTAAATGCAAGGACTCACATCATAAGTCACCACATAATTGCCGGTGACTAAGGTCGATGAGGTCACTGTAACAATTGAGCCATTTCCTGTACAGGTTGTGGCAGCTGATGCACTGAAAACGGAAGCAGCAGGAGCTGTTTCCACTGTAACGGTGACGTCTAAACGTGTAACGCTTTCACATCCGGATTCTGTTTGTGATGCATAATAATGACTGCCATTCGTCAGGGAAGCTGAAGTGGCTAATGAACTGCCGCCTGATGAAGTTGCATACCAAAGGATCCCACTGCCTGCCGGAGTCAACGAAGCGATTGTCGGGCCGGAAGATGAACAAAAGGTCTGAGAGGCAGAGCCTGTAGGCGCTGCAGGCGTTAATTTTGTTGTAAAGGCTGCTGTGCTTGGGCTCACCAGAACAGCCGGCCTTAATGCCAATAACAACCCTCCGTTCCCGGATGGAATAACGGTAGCGCTTCCTGCTCCTGTGCTTCCTGCAACCGGTAAAAAGGCCCAGGCTGATCCGACAAAAGCCGTCCCTGCTCCTGTCGGGCCAAAATCACATATTTCCGTTAATACACCCGGAGCAGTCGCTGTTGCCCATGCGGAAAAGTTAGAACCTGCCGTTGATGTCCCGATACCCTGACCTAACATAACGACTGCTGTATTGGCTGAAACAGTGGTGAGAGAGGTGGCTGTGAGACTTGTACTGGTCGAAGATCCTGATGCAGAGATACTTCCCGGGACCACATCAAAAGGAGTAGTACCCGATATATCGACACCGGAAAAGGCGATAACAGAACCGGCAGCAGAGAGACCTGAAGTCGTAATAAAGATGTAATTAGCTGGTTCAGATGAAGTTGCGATTTTATATAACACGGTACCATAACGCCGGACGCTTCCTCCCAATGATGATCCGCTTACCAGTGTCCATCCTGCACTCGTGGCTGCTGTAGCTGTTCCACTGACATTTAGTACATGGGCAATATTTGCGATCATTACATCTCCTGCCACAACACCGGCAGGTTTGGCTATCGTAACCGAAGTAGTACCGGATGCCGTTGTGGCTGTCCCTCTGAGAGCTATGACGGCCATACTTGCCGTTACATTGCTGGTACATCCCGGAGTTGAAGTAAATGCTATTGAGGTGATATTCACCACATTGCCGGTTCCTGCATTATTCAGGGCGGAAGTTGTAAATGTTCCTGAACCTGGACTTCCGGCAGTGAAACTCATGGTGGCTGTTGTTGATGCGATCGTATTTGTCCCGCTTACATTATAGGTCACTGTATAATTTCCGGCCGCCAGTGTCGTAGAACTTACCGTCACAACAGCTCCATTCCCTGTACAAAGGGCAGAGGCTGAAGCAACTAAATTGCCGGCAGAAGGGGCTGTCGCGGCTGAAACGGTAACGTCCAGCCTTGAGGTACTCTCGCATCCCGATACTGTTTGTGTGGCATAATAATGATTCCCGTTCACCAGTACCGTTGATAATGCCAATGGGGTGCCTCCCGATGAAGCTGAATACCATTGTATGTTAGATCCTGTGGCTGAAAGAGAGGCAACCGAAGGGCTGGGGTTAGAACAGAAAGACTGGGAAGGAGATCCTGTGGGTGCTGCCGGACCCGAATTAACGGTAAAGATCCCGCTGCTGGAAGCGGATCCTTCAGGAGTTGTTACACTAATCGTTCCGTCTGTCGTTCCTGCCGGCATGATTGCCGTGATTTGAGTGGCAGTATTAACAGTAAAAGATGCAGCTTGCCCATTATAAAATGCTACTGATGTCGCCCCAAGAAAATTAGTCCCTGAAATAACAACAGATGTTCCTCCCCCGGG
The DNA here is from genome assembly GCA_026391855.1 of Bacteroidota bacterium. Classification (GTDB taxonomy): domain Bacteria; phylum Bacteroidota; class Bacteroidia; order Bacteroidales; family CAIXZF01; genus JAKLIX01. Next base: position 2,278 of record JAPLDE010000119.1, read on the forward strand.
ACATCCGCTGGTTGGTGTAAAACCAGTAATGGTCGGAGGATTGGTGGTATAATAAACCGTAATTTGCATGTAATCAATTATAGCTGTCCTGAGCTGGGTGATACTGCTGTTATCAACCGATAAAACCACTCCAAAACCTGAATTATTGATTTCAGCAGCCGTCCATGTTGTACCCCAGGTATTGGTCGGTCCTCCGTAATTAGCAACCGTCATGGTTGTTGACCAATTAGTAGCCGTGGCAAAATTGGTTCCGGTGACTACCCCGGCCTTGACCAACCTGACCACATTATCCGTTAAATTCAGGGAATTCGAGGCTTGCCTGTTTATTGTCACGAAAATCCCGTTAATGGTTGCATTTTCCGGGATAGTGAAGCCATAATTTGATCCCCTCAGATAATTGGTAAACCCATTTGTTGTCACACTGGCGGAGGCATATGGCGAACCAGTAATAATAATATTAGTAGGATTTGACCATGCAATCGTTCCAATGCCCGTCATATTAGAACCCGTCCCGGCATTCCGCGGGCCTGAGCTTGCAGCAAACAATGCTGAACTGCTCAGCAGACCCATGATCAATGTCACATACTGGAATAACCGAAATACCGGTTTCTGTGTAAATAGTAATACTGTTGCCTTCATAGTAATAATATTTTAAGATAAAATGTTTCCAATTACTTCATTGTCCAATCCATGAACCGGAGCTTACAGAAGAAAAATCAATAAAAATAAGACGTTGACCGTTAACCGGATTTCTTCAATGATTGCCTATTTAACTATACTCCCCCAAGCAATCAGATAAAGAATTTCTTCATTAAGTATTCTTAATATTTAAAAAACAGCTAATTCACTTTTATTAACAAATATACATTGTCTCTAATAATTTTCAATGTTATTTTGAAAAAAATTTCATACTATATAGGTCTAATTATCAGACCTTAAGAGATTAATCTGAAATCTGAAAAACAATTTGTATCCCAACAACTTCTATTGTGTTGGTTTTTTTGAAGATGACCAGTTCTTCCCATTTTTAGAAAAACCCTGTCAGATTCGATTCCTGACAGGGTTTCTCGCGTATTCATGGTTTTCAGCCTACTTGATCACCTCTATCCTCTTTACAATCACCTTCCCTCCGTTCACTATCATCCGGCAAAGGTAAATCCCCTGAGGAAGCTCATTCCCATTGAGTTGGGTTGTGTATGTTCCTTCAGACCTGGTGGATTCATCAATGACA
>JAPLDE010000218.1 GCA_026391855.1 Bacteroidota bacterium
GGTCATGCTGGATGAACGGAACAGCAGGCGGAATGAGTGAAGGAGGCTTCAGGCTACGCATCGGAGATTCCTGTGTGGTAAGCGGAATGACCTACCATATTTTACAACAATCAAATAATCTTTACCCTGATGAATGGTACAACTCACCTGTTTACCTCAGGGAGGATTCAACCGGAAAAGTATGGAAAACTTCGGTCCCGGGTACTGCCGGTGAGTTCCTGTTATACGATTTCAACCTGAATCCCGGAGATACTATTCAGTATCTGAAATGTGATTCCACCAATACAGTTTTTCTTGGAGGCTTTCTCCGGAAGCGATTGTATTTCAGCTGTTTGGGATGGACTCCACCTACCTGGACCTCAGATATCTGGATTGAAGGAATGGGTAGCATCAAATCCTCTTTGTTATTCCCTGCCAACAACTGCACTGTAGGGCTGCTGTTAAACACGGTTTGTGTTCATGAACACGGGTCGCTGGTTTTCACAGACACCACTTTTACAAATTGTTACCCGGTTTCACCCAATTATTCCAATGAGCAGTGGACTCCTTCCTTGCAGACTCATTGGTATTACGACTATCCGGAAAATGACCCCTTTTCAACATACCCTAACAAGGGTTATGTATATGTCCATACAGTGAAAGACACCGTCATTTCTTCTCATTCCTGTAAAAAACTGATAAGTACCTTCATCAATCACCTTGGTCAGACGGTCAGGAATGTTCCTTTTTATACTTACGTTGACACCCGGAAAATATATTATTCATTCAGTACAAACTTTTCAATTTTATTTGATTTCGGAGCAAACCCCGGTGACAGCTGGAGCATCAGAAACCCTTACGAAATGTTCGGTTTAACCCCCGGACCCGACAGCATGACAGTCATTACCGTTGATTCTGTCAATGCACACTTTACATTTTTCCCTTATGACATGTACAAACAGTTATACACTCACTCAAATTCTTCCTGGTTTTATAAAGAACCTGCCAGGGTGCGGTATGGCTGTGACTGGTTTTTCTTCCCGGGACGATGGAATGACTGGAATTACCCTATGCCGGGGCATTTGCGATGTTATGAGGACATGCTGATGGCAGGAATTACCTACTATATGCCTTGTGATGATCTGGTAACAGGAATTTCGGATGTCATCCCGGGGAATGAGGGTATACAGGTAATCAATCCTGCTGAAGATGATTTCAGGATCCTTCTGACCGGAAGAAACAGACAATCAGGGATTATTGATCTCTTTGATAACCAGGGACGTATGATTAAATCAGTATTGTTTAACGGAGAAACTGAAATAACAATCCCCGGAACTTCCATTGCCCCGGGGATGTATGTCGTAAGGATCGTACCAAACGGTTCCTCCCCGGTATGCCGCAAGGTTATCAAATTATAGCCTGACCTTCAACGACCTGAAGTAAACCTGTCTGATGTATAGATTAATATTGTCAATTATCAATTGTCAATTGTTAATTTTCTAACAACCCAAGGTCGCCACCATCACCGCCTTGATGGTGTGCATACGGTTTTCGGCCTCGTCGAAGACAATAGAATGGTTGGATTCGAAAACATCTTCGGTTACTTCCATTCCGTCGAGCCCGTATTCCTGGAAAATCTGTTCCCCTACCCTGGTTTCCCTGTTGTGGAAGGAAGGAAGACAATGCAGAAATCTGGTTTCATGGTTGCCTGTCTTTTTCACCAGGGCCATATTGATTTGGTAAGGTTTCAGCAATTTGATCCTTTCAGCCCAGATCTCTTTGGGTTCGCCCATCGACACCCATACGTCGGTGTACAGGAAATCAGCACCTTTTACGGCAGCTTCCGGGTCTTCGGTAATGGTGATCTTTGCGCCTGTTTCTTTGGCTATTTCAAGGCATTGGTTCACCAGGGCAGGATCCGGATGAAGACTCTTAGGGGCGGCACAGCGGTAATCGATGCCCATTTTTGCGGAACCTACCATCAGGGAGTTGGCTACATTGTTCCTTCCGTCGCCTAAAAACACCAGCGACATCCGGTTAAGGGGTTTGTTGCTGTGTTCCATCATGGTTAGGAAGTCGGCCAGGATTTGGGTGGGATGAAACTCGTTGGTGAGGCCGTTCCATACCGGAACACCGGCATAGTCAGCCAGTTCCTGAACGATCTTCTGTCCGTAGCCCCGGTACTGAATGCCATCGTACATACGACCCAGCACACGGGCTGTATCTTTCATGCTTTCCTTATTCCCGATCTGAGAGCCGCTGGGTCCCAGGTAGGTAACATGGGCTCCCTGGTCGAGGGCGGCAATTTCGAAGGCACAACGCGTACGTGTGCTGTCCTTTTCGAAGATCAGGGCGATGCAGCTTGAGGAAATGACGGTTTCTCAGATTGTAAGCCATAATGTTAAAGTGCTAGTGCGCTAATTTGCTGATTATCAATATATTTATTTGAATCATCAATTATCAATTGTCAATTACACCATCGTTACCCTTGTACCGCCGTTATCGACTCCCAGCAGGGTTGTTTTTGTGATGATGGTATCTTTCCCGGTATGTTCTACAAAGTAGATAGCGGCACGGATCTTTGGGGCCATGCTGCCTTCACCGAATTGGCCTTCAGCCAGGTACCTTTTTGCTTCTGCCAGTGTTAAGCGGTCGACAGGCTTCTCCTGAGGCGTATTGAAATCGATACAAACTTTAGGTACATCCGTGAGAATGAAAAGCTTATCGGCATGAATCTGAGTGGCCAGCAGGGCTGAGGCCAGGTCCTTGTCAATAACTGCATCGATACCTTCCAGAATGTTCGATTCTCAGTAATAGGCCGGAATTCCGCCACCGCCTACGGCTATAACGATCTGACCGTTACGGGCAAGACTTTCGATCGATTTCACATTGCTGATCACAAGTGGCTTTGGTGAGGCTACGACCTTTCTCCACCCTCCCCTTTTTTTATCTTCAACAAACACCGATTCTGTTTCTTTTACCAGCGTATCAGCTTCTTCCTTTGTATAAAAAGGACCTATCGGCTTAGTCGGGTTCTGGAAGGCTTTATCATCCTTATTCACCAATACCTGAGTAATAATGGAGATGATATCTCTTTCCATATCATGGGCCGACAATACGTTACGCAACTGTTGCTCAATGATATACCCGATAAAGCCCTGGGAATAAGCCACGCAGATATCAAGGGGCATGGGAGGAAGTCCGAACATCTTTGTTCCTGCCTGGTCCGATAACAGCAGGTTACCGACCTGGGGTCCGTTCCCGTGGGTGACCACCAGTTGATATTCTCTTTTCAACAGGGTTAACAGGTGTTCACAGGTTGAGTATGCGTTTTTCTCCTGATCTCCTATCGTTCCTTTTTGCCCTGCCAACAATAAGGCATTACCACCCAGGGCTACTACACCAAGTTTTTTCATAGTTTATCAGCTTACATTTTTACTAAAATGATTGGCAAAAGTACTAATAAATAATGGATTGGAAAAGTGACCGACCGCTACAGGACAACCTCCCTTGAAAACGTGGTTGTATTCCCCATTTTGTCGGTGACGAACAGCTCGAATTTATTCCGGCCGGGTTTCATTGCACTGTCGAAGTGGTAAGTTAATGTATACCGCTTAAAGTCATATTCCATCAATACCCATTCTCCGTTCATATAACCGCAATAGCTTCCGATACCCGAGAAATTATCGCCTATCCTGAACGTTAGTTTGTTTCCTCCCCCGCTTACCACTGTCTTTTTCTTCCCTTTCCCCCTAACCCTGGTTGAATTTCCGATTTCAGTTACAGAAGGAGGGGTTTTGTCAACCACGATCACAAAGGCCCCGAATTTCCTGGTCAGGGCTGTAACCCAACCGTTTTCATACTGACCTCCAATATAGGAATACTGGTTTTTCCCGGCAACTTTACCGATACAGGCCTTGCTCCTGTATTCTGTTGGCAATCCTTCCGCTTTCAGGGAGACCACACAATTGGAATTCAGGGGTGTACTGCCGTTATGCACATAATGAACCGGGGAATATTTGTCGGGAGGAATATTTGTTTTTCTATACTCAAGGTCAAGGGTATCGAAAAGTGTTCCCTTAGGAATATAGAACCTGAAATCCTGGGTTTCGAAGGTGTTATCCTGGTTACAAGGCAGGTAGGCGACTGCATTTCTTTTCTCCCTGGGTGGGAAAACGTATGATGAAACTGCAGGGCATTTGGCCTGAAATTTCACCTCCGTTATATTATTCTGATAATCACTCAGTTTGATGTTGACAGCATGGACCTTCCCGTCCGA
>JAPLDE010000197.1 GCA_026391855.1 Bacteroidota bacterium
GGAAGCGCCGGGCGCAGTCGGGAAGCGGCGACGAGGCCTCCCGGCCTGAGGGTAAAAGCTGGTAGATTGAAAAGGTGTAACACTTTAAAGACGAACACTTTGCAAGGAAGGGACTAAATCCCAGGCAGATTATGGAAAATCCTGAGAATGCTGATAATGTAATTGCCTGTCTGGGATGGAGTCCCTGACCTGAGATACTGCCAGTTTGCTAGGGTTGACTTCAAATCAGGAAAATATTGAAAATGAGGCTACTGTGTATGTCCCTGGTTGCCTTTTAGTTGAACCCCGTTCCGGTGACCCATTTTCAAAATCAACTTGACTGAAGGAGACAAGCAGTTAAAATAATCTTCTTGCAAAAAGGTAAATTATTATTTACTTTTACCTATTCTTTTCAATTTAATTGATGAAATGCTCTGAATGAGAAAGACAACTAAAAAAATAACAATGGTGGTAGAAAAAACTGAAACTGGTTTTTCTGCCTTTTCCACTGATCAATCAGTATTTACAACAGGAAGGACTATTCCGGAACTGATAAACAATGCATTAGAGGCCTCGATACTAAATTTCGAAGAAGACAATATCAGGATTACACAGGAGAATTTAAAATTTGAGATAGACTTTAAACAGTTCTTTCAACATTACAAAGTTTTGAACGCCAGGTTTCTTGCCGATAAAATCGGTATGAACCCGACTTTGTTGTCTCAATATGTTCAGGGAAAAAAAAGACCTTCTGAATTTCAAACCGGGAAAATTCTTTCAGGCATCCATCAGATTGGGCAGGAACTTTCGGAGATCAATTTAATTTATCGACATTAAAATGTTCGTTTAATATAATTACAACACCTACCATTATGAAAACCAAGCTGATAGAAATTATGACCATTGTTGTGCTGGCCATTTCCCTGTATGCTTTTCCGGTGAAGGGAGCTAACTTCTTTCTATATAGCACCGATACCCTGATCCAGGATGATTCGATGAACCTGGCGATCCTGGAAATGGATTACCTGACCAATCATTTTATCCGGGCAAGTGTGTTACATTATCCCCTATGCAACTGTGATCAGGACAGCCTGCCATTCCTCGGACAATACCAGCCTCCCATGGACTTTGGCGACATGAAGTTCTTGTATACTTTCAATAACCAGCTGCTTTTCGGTGGCACGCTCGTCTGGATGGGAACCGGTCAGATCTACTATCCCGCCTCCTTTACACCGGCATCAGCCTTTCCTTTTTTACAGGACTCCATTCCTCTTCCGTCCAATGCCCAATACCTGTATTGGTGGGTATTTCCCGGGCCAGGCTACAATTCATTTATTGCGAAGTCCGATTCCGTTTGGAAGGAGATCTCTTCACTGGAACTGGTACACCAATTTGCTGTGGAAAATCAGATGAGAGTAGGTTTCTTCGGATATGCGCCTTCACAGGGGCTGTTCGACCCTAACCCCGCCCGCTGGATCATCTTCCTGTACAGGGGAAATTCCCTTGCCAGCGGCATCAGCAAGCCGGTGAAAGAAAAAGCCGTTGCCGAAGTGTATCCCAATCCCGCTTCAGATCACCTGCAGATCAATACGGCAAGATTCACCGGCCAATCCCTGACCTTAACCCTTTTCGATGTAACCGGAAGAATATGCCTGGAGAAGACCATTCTCCCTTCATCTTCACAAAAAATTGATATTCAACCCTTAAAAAGCGGGGTCTATCAATATCAACTCAAAGGAAACGGAGTAATCCAACAAGCCAGCTTTATTAAACGATAGTGAACCGGTGTACCAGTGAACCGGTGTACCAGTGTACCAGTGTACCGGTGTACCAGTGTACCAGTGTACCAGTGTACCGGTGTACCGGTGTACCAGTGTACCAGTGTACCAGTGTACCGGTGTACCAGTGTACCGGTGTACCAGTGTACCAGTGTACCAGTGTACCGGTGTACCGGTGTACCAGTGTACCAGTGTACCAGTTAAAAAACGGTAAACAAACATTTTTCAGGACATACATCGGTAAATCGGTAAATCGGTACATTGGTAAACTGGTACAAATCTAATTGATTTCCAGTTCATTGGCTAAATTACCTTGATGAGGTAGAAAAATCTGTCAATTTTTTTTGGATTTTTTTGTGACTTTCGGCCTGGAGAGGAACTAATAGATAAACCTGCCCAACCCGGTTTAATATACAGGTTCCTGCATTGTTTATAACTTATTCTCCAAAATAGATGAGATATTTTTATCCTTTTGCAATTAACTTATACTACACTTTCCTCTGCCTGCTACTCTCAATTTTTGGCGTTTCCTTCAACCAAAGTCAGTATTATCAATATGTCCGGGAATATCATCATTCATTCTCCCCAATACATCCCGCAACAACATTGTTTGTGTTCTGAAATGCATTATTCTGTAGAGGGAGAGAGAGAGAATCAGGTCACTATCCGATAAGGACAATCCCCCGATCCAGTTTATTACACCCGGCTGAAAACAACATTTTCTTTCAATCCTGATTGGTTTTCAGCCTCTATGGATTAAAACATTTATTATCAATCATTTACAAACATTATCCAACCATTTAAATTATATGCACTATTATGAAAACCTCAGATGGCCCGCCCCGGATGGAATAATAATGGTAAGCTATGATGCAGCGGGGAGTGGTAACAATACGATTATTGATGGTGGTGCTAATGGAAGCGTGCTTACTATCTCAAGCCAGGGAACCAATATTACCAATCAAACTATCATCAACGGATTTGATTTGGTTAACGGATTAGCCACTAACGGTGGTGGCATTTATATGGACGGAGATGTTGCACCAGTATTGGTTAACCTTAACGTTAAAGAGGATACCGCCATAGGAAACGGCGGCGGTATTTACTATAAACCCAACGTATTTTATACCACGGGTTACTGCAACTATTGGAAGCCCAACTTTCTTCCCTGTCGGCTTATCAATGTAATTGTGAAAAATAACTTTGCAGGGGATCCGACAATACCTGCCGGTTCAGGAGGAGGAATTTACATAGAAGGATATTACCAGACAGATGATCAGCATTGTACCGAGATAAATACTCAAAATTATATGATGACATTGGAGGACTGTAATATCAGGAACAACAAGTGTCTTATATATGGTGGCGGTATTTTTGTTCAGTATGCAAAAATAGGGATCGACGACACCCCCATTTTTGAAAATACAGGAGCTACAGAGGTGGCGGGGTTTATACTAACCTGTCAGTAACTTTTTTTGAAGATGTCGGGATCAGAAATAATTTTGCATCAAACGGCGGAGGAGCCTACCTGGAAGGAGGTCTGAGGGCCTATAACCCTTCTTGCGTGGATTGTGTGCCATTTTCCGGTATTGAACATAACTGGAATAACGTTGAAATTACCGGTAACTATGCCGTAGATAACGGAGGAGGTTTATACGTTGATGGGGTTAATTTATCCTCGGCCGACAACTATCTGGATCTGGTATACACGGGTAATGACATCGGTCTTAATACTGCTGAAGATTACGGTGGAGGTATTTATGTTTATTCAGCTGCAACCCTTTACCTGAAAGATATCAGAATATACCTGAATGAAGCACTGGCAGGAGATGGAGGAGGTATTTACAATTATTGTAATTGGAACACCAACACTTCTGCCGGTTGGACACCTGAACATTATTTCGAACAACTTCTCATCGTAGACAATATAGCAGATTTAGGTTATGGCGGAGGAATCTATACCAAACAGACCTTTTATTGCATTAATTCAACCATTGCAAATAATAGGGGTCATGATGGCGGAGGAGCAGTTGCCTGTTTTTCATACCCGGGAGGGATGATACCGCAAATTGTCAGACCGGTTTTTTATAATTCCATTCTTTGGGGAAATCAATATAATAACGTTCAATGGATTGCAAACCAGGTTTATCTGGATGATAATGCCTGTGAACCCCAGTTTGCTTATTGCGACATAGAGGATTTTGTTGCTGTATCACCTTATGGTTTCATAGGAAATGGTGCGGCTGCATGGACAGATTACGGCTGGAACCCGGCAGTACCGGCTTTGTTGGATCTCGATCCGCTTTTTACCAACGGATATTACTTAAGTGTAACATCTCCACTTATTGATGAGGGTTCTACCACTTTGAGTTATTGTACAGGATGGCCCGGTTTTGGTTCTTATACTACTTTCCCATGGCCCAATGATTTTGCCGGAGCATCCAGGGTGTGTCAAACAAGTATCGATGTGGGCGCTTTTGAGTATTGTTCAAAAAGTGAAGCGGTTCCGCTGACAATGAAAGATCCTTTGTCAACTGATTACCAGGTAATTATTCAACAAAATCCATGGCCTGCAGGACAAGTGTTGGAAATATCAGCATCTTCTCCTTCTAAATCCGCTTTAACCATCTCTATTTCAGATCTATCGGGTAGAATTTGGTGCCAGGAGCCAATCATAATTGAAGGGGAACGGATGATCGTAATAGCCGAACCGGAGCATTCTTTAAAACCGGGTATGTATTTCCTTCATTTCATTTTTGAGGATTCGAATGGTCATCTAAATAATATCATTAAAAAAATCATAAAGATCTGAAAGACACTATTCTCTCAAACCAGGGGGAAAAAAGTTGCCATGATCAACCTCTTTTCTCCTGTTTAATTCATTAATAATCAACATACTATATACTTGCCATTATGAAATCAATATTTATATTACTGCTTTGCCTGTTTTTCAACTTTTCAACTTTTGCTCAATGGGTCTTACAACATATTGGTTATGAATTACCCGGAATTGGAACTTTTCTTATTGAAGTAATTGATGATAATACTTTATGGACAACCTCTTATGATCCGGTAATAGCGAATACTTATCAGCTTTTTTCCCGCACCAATAATGGAGGGAATACATGGAATCCTGGTTATATACCTGGTTATGTAGCATATAGAATTCAATCTATTAGCGCAATTAGCTATTCCTGTGCCTGGGTCATTCTAAAAAATCCGGATACAGATGAAACCCAGGCCCTGGAAACCACAGACGGCGGCAATACCTGGCAGGAACGATTTCCTTGTGCAACGGGTTCTGACCGTCCCGATTGCATCCATTTCTGGAACGTAAATGAAGGGGTATGTGCTGGCTTACAATCACCAAATTTTTTCGAGATTTATACCACAAGCGATTGCGGACTTACGTGGATGCAGGTTTATTCACCCGATATCCCTTCCCCATTAAGTAATGGGGAAATAATTTATTTTTCCACTCATGCTGTTATCGGTAATACCATCTGGGTGGGTACCTCAAGGCACAGGGTACTAAAGTCAGTTGACAAGGGGCTTCACTGGACCGTTTCTACACCACCCTACCCACTCCAGGGAAATTTGCCTCAGGTCGAATTTTTAAATTCCGAACACGGTATTACGAGAGTCCCGTCATATGGATATGCGGAAACCTTTGATGGTGGAACCACCTGGTCGCTTTTTTCAGCCACCGGCACGCTGCCTCAAGGTGGTAATAATGGAGCATTATCCTGGATTCCGGGTTCTGCTAATACAATTATCGGCACCAATGATGGAATTCATTATAGTTTCGATGGTGGACATACCTGGTCCCAATTTGATACTTTACAAACCAAACACTTTACCTCTGAAACAGCGTGGGTAAACAATTCTACCGGCTGGGTGGGAGATGTAACTGAAATGCCTAATCCTTCCCAAACCGGCATCTGGAAATTTACCGGAACATTAAATGCCATTTTAGAGATGGACCCGGGGCAGGGAGGTGTCACTTTCTATCCAAATCCGTGTAAAGACCTGGTAAACATGGTATTAGCAGGGTTTTTGGGAGAAGATGTTGTGTTGGATATCTTTAACCTCCAGGGTCAGAAAGTGTATACAGCGGAATTCCATCAAACGCTGATACAATCGGATCGGAAAATTGACCTGTCGTTCCTGAAATCAGGCACTTACGTGGCTTCTGTAAGGAGTGGGAAGAAGTGCCTTGTGAAGAAGATTGTGGTGGAGGAATAGAAGGCAGAAGGCAAAAGGCAAAAGGAAAGATTGAAGGAAGAAGGAAAGGAAGAATTTGACTGGTACAGAAGAAAAAAAACCGGTACATCGGTACACCGGTACACTGGTACACCGGTACACCGGTACACCGGATCACTGGTACACTATTTTATGTCAAATATCCCCCATCCGGTCCTCCAACCGGCCCTAGTTCGGTCACCTGGTTGGCTATTCCGATCAGCAAGGGATTATGCTCGATAAAGACCAGGGTATGTCCTTCATCTGCCAACTGATTGAATACACCGGCAAGTTTTTGAATATCAAGTGAATGCAGACCTGTGGTGGGTTCGTCAAACAGGTAGAGGTTGTTTCCTTTGCGGTGGTGAACCAGCTCGGTAGCCAGTTTAAGCCGCTGGGATTCCCCGCCCGACAGGGAGTTACCTGCCTGACCAAGACGAAGGTGCCCTATCCCTATGTCGGAGAAGGTCTTCAGACAGGTGACAATAGCCGGCTGGTCGTATAACAGCTCCATCGCTTCATCTCCGGTCATCGCCAGCACCCCGGCAATGGTTTTCCCTTTGTAATTCACCTCCAGGGATCTCTCGCGATAACGGGTTCCGCGGCAGGTTTCACAGATTACCCAGATATCGCTCATGAAATCCATGGAAGTCCTTCGCTGTCCCGTCCCGTTGCAGTCGGGGCATTTTCCGTCCTTGTGCAGGTAGGAAAAAGCCCCGGGAGACAATTTCAGCTGTTTTGCCTTTTCGGTCGAGGCAAAGAGGGTTCTCAACCCGTCCATCAGACCGCTGTATGTGGCCGGAGTACTCAGTGAACTGCCGGAGAGGGGCTGCTGGTCCACATCCACTACCCGGCCAAATTGCTCGAGTCCATAAACCGATGAACAACCGCAGGGTCGGCGGGATTCGTACGACTTCAGCAGGACCTCCCTGACCAGGGTTGATTTACCGCTGCCGGAAACGCCGGTCACGGCAATGATCCCTTTGGCAAGGAAGCCGACATCAATATGTTTCAGGTTGTTTTTGTATGCTCCTCTCACTCCAAATGCCTTTTCAATCACTTTACGGGTGACAGCCCTTACAGGCGGTGAGTTTTTAAGGAAGCTTCCCGTGGGGGAATCAGGATTCTCCATGATCTGCTTCAGTGTCCCGGTCCCGATGACCTTTCCGCCCAGGTGACCGGCACCGGGACCCATCTCAATCACATGATCTGCCTGTCGGATGAAAGTCTCATCATGCTCAACCACCACTACCGTATTGCCATTGGCGATCAGCCTTTTCACCACCGCCGCCAGGGGCAGGATATCCCCTGGATGCAGGCCGATGGTCGGCTCGTCGAGTATGTAGGTAACCCCATACAGCCTGGCCGAAAAAGCCCCTGCCAGCCTCACCCGCTGCCCTTCCCCTCCTGAAAGACTGGTAGATACCCTGGAAGCGGTCAGGTAACCCAGCTCCAACTCCCGGATAATCCTCATCAGGTCTGTCACACTCAGGCTGATCTCCCGGATAACGGCCCCTTCCGCTGAGAGATCATTATGAGAGGCCGGATCTTCAAACAGTGTAAGGCTTTTATCGATAGTGAGGTCCGTCAGCTCAGCGATGTTCTTACCAAAGCAACGGACTTCCAGCAGCTCAGGCTTGAGACGGGCTCCATGGCATTGAGGACAAGGCTGTTCGGTCATCAGGTCCTCAATATCCCGGGTATTTTTGTTCAGGTGTTTTCGCCGGTACTCGTCATCGATCAGCCAGCAGAATCCCGGCCAGGCCGACTTCATCTGATGCTGACCCGAGCGCGTCTTGTTCCTGAACTCCCAGGTGACCTCGTAGACTTTTTCTCCCGTTCCGTGTAAAATGATGTCTTTAGTCCTGTCATCCAGGCTGTTCCATGGCAGGGAGAGATCCAGGTTTTCCTGTTTCGCGACTTCCTTCAGGGTATTGACATACTGACCAAAAGGATCACCATAGAATTTCCCTGCTTTATGGCCATTCATGGCGCCCTCCGTCACCGGCCGGTCAGGGTGGCTGATCAGGACTTCCGCATCGCAGCTGAGGATGACACCCAGTCCGTCGCAGGCAGGACAGGCGCCCGACTGGTGGTTAAAGGAGAAGTGGCTTGCGGTAAATTCCTTTCCCTGTATTTGAGACAGCCTGGAATACAGCAGGCGGTAATGATCGTACAAACCGGTAAGCGTTCCCACCGTGGATCGGCCGGAGTGGGCCAGGTGCCTTCGGTTGATGGCTACGGCAGGACCCAGACCGCTGCTGAATTCCAGCCTGGCCGGGTTGGATTGCTTCAGCAGGCTCCTGGCATAGGTTGAAAGGCTCTCCGTAAAACGGCTCTGTGCCTCGGCAAACAAGGTATGGAACGCCAGGGAGGTCTTGCCGCTGCCGGAAACACCCGTTACAACCGTAAGCTTTCCCTTGGGAATATCTACATCGATGTGTTTCAACTGATGGGTGGTCACTCCTTTCAGGATTATGGACCGTTGCACCCTCAGCGCTACCTTTTTCTCCGGCATTTTCCAGTCTTCCCCTCTCAGCGCCTTTCCGGTAAGAGAGCCGGGATGTGCAGCCACCTCCAGCGGGGTTCCCTCCACCACCAGCTGCCCGCCTTCCGCACCGCTTCCCGGTCCCAGGTCTATCACCCAGTCGGCCTGACGAATGATATCCGTGTCGTGCTCAATGCAAACCACCGTGTTCCCATGATCGATCAGTTTTCGCAAAGCCCGGTTAAGCACCTCAATATCTGCCATATGCAGCCCGATAGTCGGCTCATCGAGTATATACAAGGTATTCCCCGTATCCGGCTGCTGCAGCTCAGTGGCCAGCTTGATGCGCTGGGCCTCTCCGCCGGAAAGCGTGGTAGAGGGCTGTCCCAGCTTTATGTAGCCCAGTCCCACAGATTCCAGCGTTTTCAACTGTTTCAGCAAAGCCGGCTGGTCATGGAAAAAGTCAATCGCCTGTTCGACAGACAGTTCCAATACTTCATCAATATTTTTTCCTTTATAATGTATCGCCAGGGTATCCTCATTGAATCGTTTCCCGTTGCAATCGGGGCATTCAACATCTACGTTTCCAAGGAAATGCATGCCGATCTGAAGATTTCCGGCCCCCTGGCAGGTTTCGCATCGGCCTCCCACTGTGTTAAAGGAAAACCTGGATTTTGAAAACCCGGCGATGCCGGATTCCGGTGTTTTGGCAAACAGGTCGCGGAGGCGGTCGGCCAGGCCTGTATAGGTAGCCGGGTTGCTGCGGGGTGTCCGTCCGATGGGCGCCTGGCTGATGGTGATCAGCTTGTCAATGTTTTCAATCCCTTCGATCATACCTGCACTGACCGGAACAGCCGAATGGCCGGAAAGACGGTTTTGGACCGCCCTTTCCAGTATCTCATGGACCAGGGAGGACTTCCCGGCCCCGGAAACGCCTGTTACCACGTTGTAAGCGCCCAACTTAAATGTTACAGAGATGTTTTGGAGGTTGTTGGCGTGGCAGGAGGAGATTGAGAGGTTATGAAGGTTATGAAGGTTATGGAGGTTATGGGAGTTATGGAGGTTATGGGGGTTATGGGGGTTATGGGGGTTATGGGGGTTATAGAGAGTGTCGAAAGTGGGGCTTTGGCCGGATAGGGTTTTATCTGTGAGGAAACTGTTTAGCGGGCCGTTGAATAGTAATTTACCGCCATGGATGCCGGCTGAGGGGCCGATGTCGACTATCCAGCCGGCCTGGCGGATGATGGCTTCATCATGTTCCACCACGATCACCGTATTCGCATCCCGATGGAGGGCTCGTCGAACACATAAAGCACATTGCTCAGGGCAGAGGTCACCTGGTTGACGAGGCGTATCCGCTGGGATTCTCCGCCTGACAATGACTGCGAAGGACGGGATAATGAAAGATGCCCTGTCCCCAGCTGTTCCAGCAGGCCGATCTGGCGAACCATCCGTTGGACAATAGGTTCAGCGATGGCAACCTTCGAAGGGTCCCAGGACTGACCGGTCAGCCATCGTTTCAGGTTAGTGATCTCCATCCCGCTCAGCAGGTCGATGGTCATACCGTTCAGAGTGACCGACAGGGCGTTGCTGTTGAGCCTTTTCCCGTGACAACTGCTGCATGGAACAGATTCAGCGTACCTCAGGATATTTTCATTCCTGTCGCGACGGAGGATTTCGGTCATGATGGTGACCAGTCCCCGGTAATATCCTTCTTCCCTGGGTTTGGCCGTGATGCCTGTCCAGCGAAGCCTCGATTCCAGGGGATGTTTGCCAAAAGGCACTTTCAGCCTGGCGCTTCCGTAAAGGACCACGTTCTGCTGTTCCTCATCCAGCTGATCCCATGGAATATCAATATTGAAGTCATGTGCCCGGCAAACCTCATTCAACACGGCCAGCGTCACCTGCGAATACATGATATAACCGTTGGGAAGCGTAGGTGTCAGCACTCCTTGCCTCAGGCTTTTTGAAGGATCGCCGATCAGCTTTTCCAGGGAGATCTTCTCCTCCAGCCCCAGCCCTTCGCAGGCCGGACAAGCCCCGACAGGAGTGTTAAAGGAAAAAAGACTGCGGCTTAACCTGAAGGAACCCGCTGACTCCCCGATACGGGCATAGAGCAACCGGAGCATGTCGTACAGATCGGACATGGTCCCCACCGTCGAACGTATGCTGCTGCCTACCGTCTTCTGGCTTATAGTGATCACAGGCGACAACCCCTCGATGGTCTCCACCCGGGGACGGGAGATCTTACCCATGAATTGCCTGGAAAAGGAAGACAAGGTTTCCAGGAACCGTCGCTGTCCTTCCCTGGCAATAATGTCGAAAGCCAGGGATGACTTGCCGGAGCCGGACACACCGGTTACGACAACCAACTGATTATGAGGAATATCCAGCGAGATGTGCTGCAGGTTATGCTCGCAGGCTCCCCTTATTCGTATAGTGGAAAGTTCATTTTCAGACATGGAGCAAAGGTAGGGAAAGGGAGGGGAATGTTTGTCAGTTGATCAGTTGATCAGTGTACCGGTGTACCGGTGTACCGGTGTACCGATGTACCGGTGTACCGGTGTACCGGTGTACCGATGTACCGGTGTACCGGTGTACCGGTGTACCGGTGTACCAGTGTACCGATGTACCGATGTACCAGTGTACCGATGTACCAGTGTTTTCCGGCTTTTAACCTTCACAGAAAAAGAAATAAGGACAGGTAGCAGTAATACTAATATAACCAGGGAATTTCATTATATTCGCATAGGAGGTAGAATGGTCGCAGTATGCATTTTCCAACAAAGTATTTCAATGACATTAAAATCTATGTACTATGTTTGCCCAGACCATCAAGGCTCTATTATGGGTTTACTTAATGAGGATGGTCCAATCACTATGGAGGAAGAATATTCTTATGATGCCTGGGGGAATCGTCGTGATCCCCTGACATGGAATTCTATTACAACAACACCTAATCGGCTTTATAGCATCTCGATGAGTTTAATCTCATTAACATGAACGGGCGCATTTACGATCCATCTATCGGCAGGTTTTTCAGTCCGGATAATTATGTTCAGGCACCTGATTTTACTCAAGGATTAAATAAATATTCCTATTGCTTAAATAATCCACTTTCATATACAGACCAGAGTGGTGAATGGTTCTTGGCTGATGATGCAGTTGTCGCAACAGCAGGATTTGCACTTGGCTATTTATCTTGTGGTTTATCAACTGGAGATTGGGGCTCGAAAGCGGTGGTTTCAGGTGGTTTAGGTGCTTTAACAGCTTGGATAGGCTTAAATACTTGTGGTGCAAGTTTTGCTGCATCTGGCATACAAAAAAGTACTTGGAATTTTGTAGGTAACATGACTGCTAATACTATTTCAAGTTTGATGCTACCATCTACAAAATTACAAGTTAATGATAATGTTACAATAACCATGGGCCCTTCGTATGGATTTGGAACAGATGGATTTGCTTTTGGTGCTTATGCATCTGCAACATACACTTCATGTGATTTAGCTTTAACATTAGGTACAGGAGGTAGAGGTACTGAAAATGTCATATCATGTGGATTATCATACTATGACAGAACAAATGGGCAATATTGGACTGCCGCAATTAATTCATTTATAGGTAATGAACCACAAACACTCTGGCAAATAGGTTGGAATAAAGGAGATTGGTCAATAGCTTTTGATGAAGATGCATTTATAAGTGGAGATAAATATCGTACTGCAGCTGCAGAAATAGGTTATAATAAATATACTTTAGGGATGATTTTAAAAACAACTGATCATTCAGCTGAAACTGATGCCTCTTTACCTGAAGAGTTTAGATCAAAATTTGCAAGTTGTAATAGGAGAGGTCTCGGTGCATATTTACAGGGCAGCAGGATATATTCAAGTTTATATTTAGGTTATAGAAACGGAAACAATATTACAAGAATTGGAATTGATTCTCCTTGGGTGCAGGATTTATTTCAGAATGGTACTCACAATCTAATAAATAGGCTTGGTTCAAGTTCTTCCTATTTTAAAACTGATTATGGAACAAAATCGAAACTCTATTTTTACAATGGCAATTATCACCCTTTTTCTTTATATTGAATATGCGGTATTCATAATAAAAAGAATATGTAGTTCAAAAGAAAATAAATAGGATTATAAACTATTTCCAAATAAAATATTGAACGGTTTATGAAAATTTATATATCTTATATATTGTTTTTTGGTATTATAATGATTGTCTCATGTGTAAATATACATAGTAATTTCACATGTTATAAAGTGCCTCCTTTCATTGAAAAGGATACTATCTCGATTAAAATAGATGGGAAATATATTGTTAATTCATTAGATGAAAAATATTTTGTTCTTGATAAATATTTTAAAAGCGTGAAGATAAATTATCCTGGCAAAGAATTCTACCTTTACAAAGACGGTAGTTTCTATATTGAATATGGTGGAGTACTTGGCTATAAAGAGAACTGGGGATGTTATATCGTCAGATCAGATAGTATATTTATTCAATTTTTTATTAGACAAAGTGATTCATGGATGAAAAGAAATACTATCGAACTTTACGGATTGGTTAAAAAGGATTCTATTATTATTTTTAAACAAATCAATAATTTAGGGGAAGGCACTTCCGGATTAAATCCGGAAATTTTAAATTATTCGCCTCCGGCAGCTTATTATTTCTTTAGAACCGAATACAAACCAGATTCAACAATAGCATGGTATAAACAAAGACGTTGGTATAAAAATTGGGCAAAAGAAAAAAAATAAATATTTGAAAAAGTAAACACAATTGAAACCGAAATAATAGTAAGAATTAAATCACAAATAAAAACCTTAAAATCATATATTGTGTATATATAATACATACATTACAAATATGTATTTTAGAATAAAATTTTTATTAGGCTTGAAACAAGAATACTGTTAATGAAAAAAACATACATTACCGTACTTGCTTTATTGTTTCTTTTTAATTGTACATTTCTTTTTGGTCAGCAAGGACAATGGACCTGGATGAAAGGAGATACTACTTTCAATTCAATGGGGCATTATGGCATTCAGGGAGTACCTGATCCTGCAAATACACCACCGGCACTTTATGGTTCAGGTGATTGGGCAGACCAA
>JAPLDE010000096.1 GCA_026391855.1 Bacteroidota bacterium
GAATACGATAAAACCTTTCATTCCAAATTACGGTAACACCATCAGCTATTACTTTATTGATGATGTGTTTCTTTATGAAGTAGATAGCACTTCCGGTATCTCTGAAGAAGAAGCCATGGCGGGGAATGCTGTTTTGGCACCTAATCCGGCCTCAGACCAGGTAAGGCTTGATTTTCCCATGATCATGAAACAGGATTATCTGCTGGAAGTTTATGGTTTACCGGGTAACACAATTTTCTCGCAACCATTACAGGGAGGAAGAAATTCTTACTCCTTTTCGGTAACCAGTCTTCCGGAAGGATTGTATCTGTATCGGATATATTGCGGGAAAAGGGTGGTAAAAGTTGGGAAGCTGGTGGTGCAGAGATAGAAGGCAGAAGGCAGAAGTAAGTGAGAAGACTGCCGACTGCTTACAAAGGTATCAGCAACACTATCTTTTTCCCGCCGCGGATGACATCTACGTTGACTGTCTGGCCGTGTTCCAGTGTTTTCAGTCGATCCATGTATTCATAGATATTCCTGAGCTCTTTACCATTGATGGCTACGATGATATCGCCTTTCAACATCCCGCCTTTGCTGGCCGGACCGTCTTTTTTAACACCATCTACCCTTAATCCTTTGTTGTCGGAACCGGTAAAGTCGGGGAGTATTCCCAGGGTTACCTTGAAGCGCGCTGCCCGGTTGACTTCTCCCTTGGGGCCTGCTTCCTTAAAGGTCAGCGGTTTGTCGCGGTTGCCCACATCGGTGATCAGGTCGTAGACAAAGCCAAGCACTTCCTTCTCACCCGGATAATTGATCTTATCGGCGTCATCGAAAGGAGTATGGTAGTCTTCATGCGCCCCGGTGGTAAAAAAGAACACAGGGATGTTCTGCAGGTAAAAACTTGAATGGTCGGAAGCGCCATAGCCTTCCGGGGAAAACTTCACAATAAAGGGTTGTTTGGGAACATATTTGTTAAGGATATCCATGGTTTCTTCCGAAGTTCCGGTACCACTCACCATCACGCTGCCTGAGTCTTTCAGCAGGCGGCCGATCATATCCAGGTTGAACATCGCCTTCACTTTTTTGATATCCACCGGGCAGTGGTCCACGAAATACTTGGAACCGATCAGCCCGATTTCTTCGCCGGTAAAGGTGACGAAGATGAGGCTTCTCTTAGGTCTGACGGGTGCTTTGCTGAAGGCTTCGGCAAGGGTGATCACCCCTCCCACTCCGCTGGCATTGTCATCGGCACCATTATGAACGGCCACCGTATCAGGAGTTCTCGATCCCGACCCCGGACCGCCCATTCCCAGGTGGTCCCAATGGGCTCCCACTACCATATATTCGTTTTTCAGCACAGGATCACTGCCTTCCAGCATCCCTACTATATTTTCGGTCATCGCCCTGGTCTGGACCACCTGCATGGTCGCTTTCACCTCCATGGCTACCGGAAAAGAGGCGGGCTTCCTGGTATCGTTCAGTTTCTTCTCCAGGTCCTCAACCGTATTCCCTGTAGGTTTCAGCAGCAAATCCGCCACGCTCCTTTTCACATTCATTACCGGTATTCCGGCGGAGGCACCGCTTTTATCATATAACATAGGAACAATGGTATCCTTTTTCTCCATGTTGACCCCGGAAACAAAAATGACTCCTATCGCTCCTCTGTCCTTGGCTGCCAGCACTTTACCCCTTTCCTCCGAATACGGGATGAAACGGCTGTTGCTTTTATCCGGTTCAGGATCACCCCTGAGGATCATCACCCATTTCCCTTTTACGTCAATATTCTGATAATCATCCCATTTCAGGCTGTCTTCGGCAATATTGAATCCATATCCGGCAAACACACCCGTCAGGGCATCCATCCTGCCATTCTCACTAAAGGAATAAGGCGTATAATCGATTCCCGGTTTTCCGTTATATCCTTGGAAAGACAGGGCATTCAGCGGGCCCAGCTTCACCTCGAACAACACGTCCATCGTCTGAAAACCATTAGTCCCCATCAATTTCAGTCCGGCATCATCGAATTTTTTACGGATAAACCTGGCAGCCAGCTGGCTCTCGGGAGTTCCGGGCCGCCGACCCTTCATGGAATCGGATGAAATGTGGTAAATGATCGCTTTCAGTTCATCAATGGAAATATCCTGTGAAAGAACAGGGGTTACAGCGGAAAAGAAGGCCAGGAAGCCCAACAGGAAAAGCAAGCAGTTTTTTTTCATGTGTATGTGTTTATTAATCAGTTCAGTTCAACACATCAACCTGAGTCGATATATTAATCCCGGCAAAGATAACCAATCAACAGGTTTGGAGCAGGATTGTTGCCAAAAGAGCATAAAAAAAGCCGGATCCTGAGGACCGGCTTTTTCTTATCATTAAAACAGGATAAATTACTTACCCAATGTTCTCATGAAGCATACCAGTGCCCAACGCTCGTTATCATCGGGAATTGACTTCTGGTATGAGGGCATTTCATCACGACCCATGGTCGTTCTGAAGAAGAGTACACCATCAGATAAACCCTGGAAAGCTTTTGAAGAGAAATCGCCGGGGAAAGTTTTCAGACCGGCACCCTTGGTACCATCGCCCAAGCCTTTTACACCGTGGCAGGATTTGCAATTCTTGTTCCACAGCGCTTTACCGGTTGCCAACGTTTTATCATCAGCCTTAACAGGATTTTTCATTTTAGCGTACTTGTCGGGGGTAGCCCATTCTTTACCCTTTTGCTGCTGAAAGCTTGCAAAAGAAAACAGCATGAAACTTCCCAACAGAAACATTACACTCATTAAAACAACTTTTGATTTCATAGGACCTCCTTTTTTAAATTAAACATGATTATTAATTATTGAACAAGTTTTACGATGACAGGTTTTTACCTTCTTTCCTTATCTGGAACAATTTTACCACGGCATAGGTATAATGGCCCCAAACGCCTGTAAGAAGGATGATAAGGGTAATGATCATCCAGGTGGGGGCTATCTGCGACCACAACGCCCGGTAAGATTCCTTTACAAAATGCTGTGTCGGGACTGCCCAATCCACCCTGGTACTTCCTTCCACGTTCCCGAAGATGTCGTTATCCTCAATACGGGCGATAACAGTTACCTTACCGGCAGAGTCGCCGGGAAGGTTTTTCGGGAATTCAACCACGCAAACCCCGCTGCTGTCCAGCGATCCTTCCCCGATCTTCAGGTAGGAGAACATCCGGGGGACATAAAAGGCAATATCAGTAGCTTTCAGGGGAACTTTGGCTCCTTTTTCATCTACCTCAAAGGCAAATGCTTTGACTGACCTTACGGTATCGGCCACTTCTGTAGTAACTTCGATGGTAAGGTCTTTCACGCCGGCCTGTTCTTCAGCCGGTTCATATTCCTTGTTCCCGTCAAATTTCACCCCCAGTGTAATGGTGCCATCGGGGTCTTTAGCGGGGAGTTTATCTTTTGGTATGGTGAACATAGCCACACCCCTGGCATTGGTTTTTTGTTCTGAGTACTTGACAGACAAGTCTTTACCTCCGACAAAAGTGACAGGCAATCCTGCAAGCAGTGTCCTTCCGTTTTCACTGGTGGAGCTCAGTACGACTTTCATCTGGTGGTCGCCATTGCTCATTTTCACCCGGGTAAGAGCAAGGGCAGCAGGTTTCTTTTCGGGGGCACCACCCTGGGGTAAGCTGAGACCGGTAAAAGGGTGAAAGAAGAAGGCCAGGCAAACCAGCGTGGTAAAAAGAAACACCCGTTTCAAAATGTTACATGATCTTTCCATGGCTTAACGGATTTCTGGTTTAACCTCAACGGATACATTCTCTTCAATTTCAACCATCTCGGAAACGGAGACGATGGGTACAAGCTTGGCTGCCAGCATGATCAGCAGACCGAAGGTGGCCAGGCTGGCCAGGGTAAGACCCAATTCGACCCAGGTGGGTGTGTAATGGATCCATGCGGGTCTGATATCCTGGATTGGAAGATAAGGTGTTTCAAGAGTAGGCACCACGATCAGGTAACGGTTGAACCATAGTCCCAATACGGCGATAAAAGCGGCAATGGTTATATTGGGTATGGTACGGAGCTTTTTTATCCCTACCACAAGCATTGGCACCAGTATCCCGACATAATTGGAAAGGATGAACATGGTATAGAACTCGGTGAACAATTTATCAATCAGCACTTTATCCATTTTCACAGAGCCATACCACTTGGTCAGGTAATCACTGAAGGTAAAATAACCGTAAAAAGCGGCAATAATGAGCAGGAGTACGCCAACATTGACAAAGTGTCTTTTAGTGATATATTCTTCCAGGTGATATATTTTTCTGAAGATCCACATAAGGATGATAAGGACTCCTGTTCCGCTGTAAATGGCAGCGATTACAAAATACGGGCCAAAGATGGTGCTGTGCCATCCGGGCTGAAGGGTGACCCCGAAGATCCATGCCAATACGGAATACACGATGATGGCTATAGCGATGATCATGGCGGCCATCACATCACGGGCCCATTTCAGGTGTTTCCTTTGTTCGGGAGAACCGTGGTAATTCAATGCAAGGATGCGGTAAATTTTGGTTCTCCATTTCGAAAAACCGGCCTGTTTCATATCTCTTAAACGGGCAAAGTCCTCAAGGAAAGACAGGTATAAGAAGATGAAACACCCGATGATATCGGATGAGATGGCGATGACGTCCCAGGTGATGGGAGACTGGATACGAGGGTACATGGCCAGAAAGGGAAGCCGTTCCAGCCGGCCGATACAGAACATGATAAAGCATGGGCCTATGAGCAGGGAGATCACCGTGATCAATTCGGCCATCCTGACCACCGAACCTCTCCAGTCGGAACGGAACAGGTGAAGGACGCCTGATATCAGGGCGCCGGCATAGCTGACACCCATAAAAAAGATAAAATTCACGATATACATCCCCCAGACCACATTGTCGCGCATTCCGGTCACGATATGCCCCTGAGTGATCTGTGTATAAAGGCAGAACAACCCGAACAGGAACAACAGGAAGAGGATCGCGAACACCAGGTACCAGGTACGGCTGGTCTTCACCAGGTCGGGAAGGAAGACCTTCCACAGGTTTTTTTCCAGCGCATTATTATTGTTTTCCATGTCTCAGAAGGGGGTTAATTTTATAAGAAGCGGTATTTTCATATCTTTCTCTGATTTTGGGATCGAGTCCTTCAAAGCCTCTTTCGACGGGGAACTGGCGGTTTACCGGAGGGAGGTAATACACGCTTGGTTCGGTTCCCAGGGATTCCAGGTGTCGGTATCCGGCGCGGTCGCGGATCACTTCTGTGAAACGAAGGGTTTCGTTACCGTTGGTGATGGTGTCTTCGATAATATCGCCGAAATAGATCACGCCCATGGGGCAGGCGGAGAGGCACCTGGGAAGTTCATTCTTGCGAAGCAGGTCGGCACAGAAGATGCATTTCCCGACAGTTCCTTCCTTTGTAGGGAAGCCGGTCTCAGGTGAATATACAGCTCCATCTGCCTTATCCTCAGGTTCTTTCCAATGAAAGACCCTTACCGAATAGGGGCAGCCGGTCATACAGAATTTACATCCGATACAACGCTGATTGTCAACCAGAACGATGCCGTCGGACCGCTTGTAAGTGGCACCAACCGGGCATACGCTCACACACATGGGGTTGTCGCAGTGAAAACAAGGCCTGGGGAACCAGTACTGGGCCTCCTGTTCAGAATTCTGAAGCAGGAAGACCTTCATCCACTCATGGTCTTTGGGAAGATGATGACCATGCTGGCAAGCCTCCACACATTTCCGGGCATTTTTGCATTTGGCAAGGTCGATGACCATCACGAATTTCCTTCCGGTTATTCCCTGGTGGGAGCTTTCACGGGTGACCACCATGTCTGCCGTAGGTTCACTCAACTGAGACTCACTTACTTCCAGCAGTTTTCCGTCGGTCGTTAACACTTTAATTTTCTTGCCTCCTTCTGCCCTGGTCTCTTTACCCGTTAAAGTAAAAAGTCCGCTGGCAGCAACCGTGGCAAGGGTTGCTGCACCCATTCCGGCGCCTATCCTGAGGAAATCACGCCTGGATTTGGGGGTCTTTTCTTTTTCGTCCATAATACTGTTTAATGTTAAAAAGATATTCTTGGGGAAATAAGGCTGTTTTAGTGCAGTTCATGCCATCCGTTGAGCATACTTTTGAAGTTGCTGGTAACGGTATGACCAATGGTACAGAAATAAACATGGATAACCATAAAAATGCTCAGAAAGTACCCCAGCAGGATATGTATCAAATCACTGATTACCAAACTGGTAAGTCCTATCAGGTTAAATACTGCCGGAAAATAAAGAGTTAAACCCGTAATGATCATCAGCGGTATACCCAGATACATAGAAAGAAGATAGGTAAGTTTCTGCAAAGGGTTGAATTTCCGGTATTTATTTATTGGGAAGGGATATGGGGCTCCTTTAAAGATTCCCATGGTATAGAAATGGAATTGCTGAATCAGCCGGTTTAGGCCACCTTTCAGGGTAAAACGGTAAAACCTGCCATTATCCGACAGTATATTACCGAAAAGGAAGATCAGGTAATTAAATGTCAGGATGAGCCCCGCAATGTCGTGAACAACGACAGCCCGGTCGAAGCGTATCCATGAGACGGAGGTGGTGGCATACTGGATACTGAATCCGGTAAAGATCAGCACCAGGAACATCAGGGCATTGATCGCGTGCCATGATCTGACCCAGATTGGGTAGAAATATATGCGGTCTTTCATATTAGAAAATTAATTTTTTTTGCTGACAATCCTGAGGGTTGAATGAATAACAACAACGACAATAGTAAGAAGCAAGGCTATGTTTCCCAATAGTTTAAGAAGGCCGTTCCGTTTGCCGCCGATGATCACCGGTTCATTCGTGAATCCGGATTCGGGTAGGCTATATTTTCCCTGGTTTTCCAGTTGATATTTGTACAGGGAAGCCATCAGCCGTGAGTTACCGGAGTGACATTCGGCGCATTTCTTAACGGCTTTCGACTTAGGCTGGATGTTATGAGCCACCATGAGGCTGTCGTTTACCTGGGCATGGCATTCAATACAGCGAACGTGTTTGAAATGGTTAGGCTGATTGGGTAACCACTCATGTTTTTGAAGGATGTTCGGATTGACCTTATTGGTGATCAGCTGGTACTTTTGGATATTGGCATGGCAACTGAGGCAGATATTGTTGTCGTACTCGATGGCAGCCAGGATATTTTCCTGACGGTTACGGGCGTTGATCTTATAGTAATGTCCGTCATGACAGGCCCAGCAGCTGAATGAACCTCCCTGCCGCTGGAAATGGATACTTTTCTTGAATTCCTCATCGATTTTCTCAAAGTTGAACTGGGCATATTGAGGATCGCCGGCATGGCAGTCGAGGCAGCCGGGTTTCTCCTCAAAGCGAAGCTCTCCTTTATGGGGGAATGTTGAATATTCATCCGAATGGCAATCCGTGCATTTAAAATTCCAGTGGTTGGCATTATAGAACAGGTTGGTGTCAATTATGCATTCCGAGAACATTTTTTGTTTATACACCTTGGTCGCCCCTTCCGCCATATACTCAATATGCGTCTTGCTGTGGCATTTAAGGCAAACGTTATTCTCCGTTTTGTTGGTATAGACCCTCTCCTTATGTTTGTCCTTTCCGGTACTGTCCTTCCGGGCTGCCTGGCCTTCCTGGGCCCGGACTGAAACCGGTGTATAAAGAATAAAAGGTAAGAGCAACAGTAAGGCGAGCAAAAGGATTACTCTCTTTTTTTTCATAATTTGCTTTGTATTTTTCAGTTTACGTAGTTCTTCCGGAAACTATCCCGACTCAACGCCCTTTTTTGTCATTCGATAAGAACGGGAGAAATTATTGCATTTAATGGCTTATTGTTTATTTATCAATACTGAAATACCTAAATAAAGATCCAGTTAAAAAAAAGCATCAGCCACACTTTCATTTTTTCGGTTTCAAAAAGATAAGTGGCTGATTATTAATATATTATCATTATTATTTATGCAGCTACAAAATTATGTTTAAAATTCAATACATAGATAGGTAGGCCATAATTTATACCTAGTCTAAATTATTATAAGGAAAACAGGGAGGATAACCTGCAGTAACTATTAATCATCAATGAGATCAGAATGGATCTACCTTATCACACTCAACTTCCGGATGCCGGAGTATCTACCTGCCTGAATTTGAACGATATAAATCCCAGGAGTGAAATTTCTCACCCCGACAGGAAGAACATGTTCCCCTGCCGTCAGTTGGCTACCATATAGATGAGCTGCTATATTACCGCTGAGATCAAAACAGTCAATATTAACAAATTCATTTTCAGGCAATTGAAGATTCAATTGAATGATGTCTGATGCAGGATTCGGAAACAGTTCACAGGAAAACTCCGGCATGGGGTAAGCTTCAACTTCCGTAGCCATCAGGAATTCCATTCCATCGAGCCAGAGTTCATACCCGACTCCGTATGAGTCGGTACAGACCTCCACATAATCGATATCCGACAGGCTGATATTTCCATGATACTCGACGGGCCAGCTGGCGTTTCCGTATAAGGGCACGGTATATTGTTTCCATACTCCCAGGGACTGGTTGAGGATGCTTCCCGTGGAGTTGTACCGGAAATACCCACCGGAGAGGTTCCCAATCCTGACATGAAAATACTGGAAAGCCCCCAGGTTGGTATTGGTCGATTTGATCCAGAACCTGAGATAGCCATAATTTGAAAGATCCCACCTGGCCACAATATTCCCCGTATCCCGGTATGAGCAGGTATTATACCATCCGGTTCCTGTCACCAGGTGAACGGAGGCTCCGCCGGTCTTTTTAACCACGGAATCAAAGGTTATCGTCATGGGTTCAGGAATACCCAACCACCAGCAGATCTCGGGATAGGTATACCAGGTTGAGGGATATTCGGTGAGTTCGGCAGGCGGAGTGTAGTCATACACCGGGGCGGCCATGCCGGTAAACGGTTTCCAGAAAATGCTACCGTGGGAAGCAGTATCCTGTTTGTCATTGATTTTTGCAGAAATAAAGCTGGTATCGTTGATTGTGAACAAATTCCCCACAGCAGGGATATCGTTGGCTGAATTGTTGGACATGTCGAAAGTCAGGCTGCGGTCGAACAGGTTACGGGTGATGGTATCCTGAGTGGTGACACCCTCGAAGTAGATCGCTTCGTAGTTTTTAATGAACTGATTATCCCTTACCAGCATATGGTCGGTGGAGGAGGCCGTGATGGCCAGTGAATTTCCTTCAAACAGGTTGGAATCGATACGGTAATCGTGGGATGTAAAACCGGTATAACCGGTTGCCGGAGGACTTCCCTCCCAAAGTTCCACCCCTTGCGGGTTCTGGACGATCCAGTTATTGGTGAACTGGTTGTTAATACCGCGATCGACGGCTATGCCGGAAACGGTATTATACATGATCTGGTTGCTGTCGACCACCGAATTGAAAGAATATCCCAGCCACAAACCATACTGGCTTTCATTGCAAAGGTTGTGTTTATAAACATTACCGTCGGCAAAGGTGGCCTCTATTGCATTATGCGGCGACCCTGAACAGTCGTTATATGCAAAATAGTTATTGTTGGGAATAGTGCTGTACTGGTATTGTCCCAGGAAGACCCCATCGCCCGAATAGGACAGGTCATTGAATTCAACCCGGTTGACATTTGAAACGATCATCAGCAGGGCCGCACAGTCACTGGGATCGGTCAGGGGCCTGTTCACATGGGCACAGTTGTTATTGTTGATGGAAGAACTGTCGGTGAAATACATCCGGATACCGTAAGAGGTATTCCAGGCAAAGTCGTTATAGTGGATCATCGCTTTTTTGCAGTTATATAAAGCAACACCGTCGTTCTGGTACTTCATCAGGTTCCCGTATACGTTGATACTGTCGCAGTTATAAGCCATCACTCCGCCGCCAAGCGCTGAGGTGTATCCCGTCCATACCGATATCCATCCTGAAGAATCTACCTTATTATAGGAGAAGTTGCAGTTATTGATGAGGATATGGTTGGAATTGGTAATATATACCGCATAATAGAAATGATTCACTGTGGTGAAATTCTTGATCTGGATGTGATCAGAATTATTGATCCTGATGGCATAACCGCTATAATTGACCCCGTTGACTTCCACACTGTCTCCGTCAATGATCACGTTGGAGGCATTATTGATCTGGATAAGGCCGTCCTGCCCTGCATCCTGAATGATATAATTCCCCGCCGCCACCTTGATCATCGAATTGCCCGAAATAACCATATTATCCGTTAACGGAAGGTAGATCTGTGACATAACTGTCACATTCATAATGAACCACGAAAATACCAGGGAGGTAAAAATTCTTTTCATAATTATTCTATTTAAGATTCTTTCCACCGAAATTAATAAAATTTAACTCCAAATCCTTACCTTCCAATAACAATTATATATAAGATTGAATTTCAGATAGTTTTAAATGAATTCCTGAAAATCGATCCCAACAGAAGTTGTGGTAAACTGAAAAAAGCCGAAATTCGCGATTCCGGTTCGAAATACCCGGGCCGTAAAAGAAATAAGTAAGTAACCTCAATATTAAAGATCACATGGCAGATAATCCGATCCTTTCTCTGGTCCGTAGCCAGTTCGCTGAACATTACGCTGAACGACCGGCAAAGGCATCTGTTTTTTTTGCTCCCGGCCGCGTAAACCTCATCGGGGAACATACCGATTACAACGGGGGCTATGTTTTTCCCTGTGCCCTGGATTATGGCACCTACCTGGTGGTAAGGCAGACAGAAGAACCACTGCTTTGCTTTTCTTCAGGGAATAAGGAAGAAACCTTCAGCATTTCTTTGGAGACCCCGTTTTCGGCTGTCGCGGGGGCATGGGTTAACTTTCCCCTGGGTGTTTTCGACCAGTTTGTGAAGAAGGGGCATCGATTCCCGGGCATGGAGATGCATTTCCTGGGAGATATCCCCGAGGGCGCAGGCCTGTCTTCTTCAGCTTCCATTGAAATGGTGAC
>JAPLDE010000251.1 GCA_026391855.1 Bacteroidota bacterium
ACACTTCTCTGTTCACGACGAAGCTGCATCCATCCTGATCAAAGAAGAACTGGGTATCAACCCGGAAGACCTAAATGGCAGCGCCTGGGAAGCAGCCATCGCCTCTTTTGCCCTGTTCGTTTCCGGTGCCATCCTTCCGATCATCCCCTTCTTCTTTACCACCGGCAAAAATGCCATTTTTTCCAGTATCGGGCTCAGTGCCTGCGGATTGATGGTTATTGGCGGATCCATTACGCTTTTCACCGGTAAATCATTTGTACGGTCTGGCCTCAGGCAGGTGCTGTTCGGGTTGCTGGCGGCCGGGGTGACGTTTGCGATAGGGAGGGTGATTGGGGTGGCGGTGAATTGAAGGTTATGAAGGTTATGAAGGTTATGAAGGTTATGAAGGTTATGAAGGTTATGAAGGTTATGAAGGTTATGAAGGTTATGAAGGTTATGAGGGGGGGGTTATATGTCATATTATCCCGGATTATTCCGGAAGATGCAACTGTAAGCCATTTCAGCCTGAAAATCCTCTATATTTTTGAATCATTTTAAATAGAGGGGATAAATGTTCAGGATACAAATTAAATTATAATTTTGCTGTCGCTCAAATTACCGTTTTGTGGTAATTGCCTGTTAATAAACAAGTTAGAAATTAAATTATTTAACAAAGTGTGTTGGTGGTGTATTTGAGAAACTGAAAGTCCTGAAAGTCAACTAGATCCTAATAAAAGAACTACCCATGTCAAGTGTACAACATCAAGTCCAAAAAAAGGGCAGCCTGATGGAAGAAATTCTTGATTCCAGGGAAATCTCCGTTCAGAAATGCTACCAGTGCGGCAAGTGCTCAGCTGGCTGCCCTGTCGCAGAGGACATGGACTACCCCCCTAGTGTTATCATGAGGATGGTACAGACTGAAGACAAAGCGATGGAGGAGGCTGCGCTCCGTTCCATGACCATCTGGCTGTGTGTTACCTGTGAGACCTGTGCTGCCCGTTGCCCAATGGAAATTGACATTCCCGGGGTGATGGATTATCTCCGGCAACGGTCTTATGAAAAAGGGATGGCTAATCCCAAAGCCAACCACATTATTTCCTTCCACAAGGCCTTCCTGGATAGCATCGACTATACCGGGCGGCTGTATGAACTGGGCCTGATCGTCGATTACAAGATGAGGTCATTCCAGCTTCAGCAGGATGTAGACCTGGCCCCGGGCATGATTGCCAGGGGGAAACTGGGTTTCTTCCCTGAGCTTATCAAAGGAAGGAAAAACATGACTGACATTTTCAGGAAGACGCTGCATAAGAAGGGAGGTTTGAAATGAAGCTAGGTTACTATCCCGGATGTTCACTGAAAGGCGGATCGAGGGAATACAAGGAATCTGTGGTTGCCGTTTGCCGGAAATTTGATATTCATCTGGTGGAAGTCCCGGACTGGAATTGCTGTGGCGCTACGGCTGCGCACAACATGAACAAAGAATTGTCGCTGGCCCTGCCTGCCAGGATACTGGCCCAGGCAGAAAGTGCAGGACTGGATGAGATCGTTGTACCCTGTGCAGCCTGTTACAACCGGTTGAAGGTTACGCAACATGAAATGGCCCATCAGCCTGAGTTGGCAGAAAAGGTAAAAGCCATCCTCGGAATGGAATATAAGGGAAGTACATCTATCCTGAATATCATCCAACTGATTGAGAAATACATACTTCCGAACCTGGACGATCATTATTACCGTCCTTTTAACTATAAAGCTGCCTGTTATTACGGATGCCTGCTGGTAAGACCTCACAGCATTCTTCAGTTCGATCGTGCGGAGGACCCGCAGACAATGGATGAAGCTATCCGTAAGATCGGGGGTACTCCCGTTGACTGGGAATTCAAGGTTGAATGCTGCGGTGCCGGCATGTCGGTTTCGCGTACCGACCTGGTTGCCAAGCTTACCGGGAAAGTGGTGGAAAACGCGCTTTACCGTAAGGCAGAAGTTATTATCGTTGCCTGCCCGATGTGTCATTCGAACCTGGACATGCGCAGGCCCGATGTAAATAAATACCTGGGGGTGGAAACCACTATCCCTGTACTCTATATCACACAGGCCATCGGCCTGGCAGTAGGCATCGATGAGAAAACCCTGGGGCTTCAGCGGCATTTTGTTCCTGTTCATCTACCGGAAAGGAATGAGATCGTTGATATGCCTGCAGAACTTGTTACAACTCAAGGAAAGGAGGAATAAGCCATGGCACGTATAGGAGTATTCATCTGCCATTGCGGCGAAAATATATCGGCAACGGTTGATTGCGCAAAAGTAGCCAACACCATTGCCAAGATCAACGGAGTAGCCTACAGTACGGACTACAAGTATATGTGTTCCGACCCGGGCCAGACACTGATCAAGGATGCGATCAGGGAAAAGCACCTGACCGGTGTGGTTGTAGCAGCCTGTTCTCCCCGTATGCACGAACCGACCTTCAGAAAGGCAGTAGCTGAGGCCGGACTAAACTCTTTCCTTTGCGAAATGGCCAATTTGAGGGAGCATGTTTCCTGGGTCCATGAAAAAGCGGAATCGACTACCCAGAAGGCCATTGATATTGTCAGGACACTGGTTGAAAAGGTAAAGAAGAACCAGCCTCTTGACCCGATCAAAGTGCCGGTAACCAAGAGGGCCGTCGTTATTGGCGGTGGAGTGGCCGGAATACAGGCCGCCCTAGATATAGCCAATTGCGGACATGAGGTAGTGATGATCGAAAGGGAACCTTCCATCGGAGGCCATATGTCTCAGTTGTCGGAGACCTTCCCTACCCTCGACTGTTCTCAGTGTATTCTTACACCTCGTATGGTTGAGGTAGCCCAACATCCCAACATCACCCTGTATACTTATGCAGAAGTTATTGGATTAGAGGGATTTATAGGAAATTTTAAGGTTAAGGTCAGGAAGAAATCGAAGAGCCTGGATGAAGATCTTTGCACCGGTTGCGGTTTGTGTACCACCAAATGCCCTGTGAAAAAGATCCCCAGCGAGTTTGAGCAGGGACTTGGATTCCGTCCTGCAATCTATGTACCTTTCCCACAGGCAGTTCCGAATAAACCTGTAATCGACCGGATCAATTGTACTTATTATACAAAAGGTAAATGCCGGGTATGTGAGAAAGTTTGTCCGACTAAAGCCATCCGTTTTGACCAGGAGGATGAAATTGTGGATATCGAAGCAGGTGCATTGGTACTGGCTACCGGTTTCAATATATTAAAAACCAATTTCTTTCCCGAATACGGTTACGGTAAATATAAAGATGTGATCGACGGGCTTCAGTTTGAAAGGCTGGCTTCCGCATCGGGACCTACCCTGGGTGAGATCCGTCGGCCATCCGACGGGAAAGTGCCGGAAAAGATCGTCTTTGTTGCCTGTGCCGGATCAAGGGACCCTGCCAAGGGCATTGAATACTGTTCAAAGATCTGCTGCATGTATACTGCAAAGCACGCCATGCTCTACAAGCACAAGGTGCATAACGGTGAAGCCTATGTATTTTATATGGATATACGTGCAGGCGGAAAAAATTATGAAGAATTTGTCAGGCGGGCTATAGCCGAAGACGATGCTAAGTACGTAAGGGGCAGGGTTTCAACAATTTACGAAAGAGATGGCAAATTGATCGTGAAAGGTGCCGATACCCTTCTGAACGGGAGACCTGTTGAAATTGAAGCCGATATGGTTGTACTTGCTACTGCAGGTATCGCCAATCATGGTGCTGAAGAGTTGGCCCAGACGCTTCATGTTTCGTACGATGCTTACAAGTTCTTTGCCGAAGCGCATCCCAAGCTGAAACCGGTTGAGACCAACACGGCCGGTATTTTCCTTGCCGGGGCCTGCCAGGCACCCAAAGACATCCCTGAATCGGTGGCTGCCGCTTCAGGAGCTGCCGTAAAAGTCGCCGCTCTCTTCTCCAACGATGAACTGACGCGTGATCCTCTGGTGGCAGTGGTTAACCGTTTTGGTCCCCCGCTGTTCTCCACCTGTGTCGGCTGCTTTATGTGTCAGCCCGTTTGCCCGTATCAGGCCATTGAAAAAGAAGAGATTAAAGACCGGGCCGGTAACGTTTTCAAAGTTCTGGCAAAGGTAAACCCGGGTCTGTGCCAGGGTTGCGGGACCTGTGTCGCCCTCTGCCGGTCGAAATCAATTGATATATACGGATATACCAATCAGCAGGTGTATCAGGAGGTGGTAGCATTATTGAATGAATAATATGTAAGGGGCGAAATGCATTTCGCCCCTTCTGAAAAAAAATAAATAATCAGAAATATGAATAATGAATCGTTGATCCTGTTCTTCATTGTGGCCGTTGTGCTGGTAGGAGGAGCCCTTGTGTTTTCGACCTTTGTTCCTCCCAGTTCAACCAACCCGCAGAAGTCGGAAACTTACGAATGCGGAATCCCGACCAAGGGGTTATCGTGGTTACAGTTTAATGTCGGTTATTATTTGTTTGCAATCCTTTTCCTGGTATTCGATGTGGAAACCGTTTTTGTGTTTCCATGGGCAGTAGTCATGAAAGATATAGGAATGGTGGCTTTTGTTGAGATTGTCATCTTCTTCTTCATCCTGATCCTGGGGTTATTATATGCCTGGAAAAAACATGCTTTGATATGGGAATAAAGATTAAGTCGATGAAAACCAGCGACTTCAAGGATAATGAAACCCTGGAGTTGTTCAAAGAAACCGGTGGCAGTATATTGTTGACCACTGTTGATGATATTATTAACTGGGGCCGTTCGAACTCAGTCTGGCCGCTAACCTTTGCGACCAGCTGCTGTGGTATAGAGATGATGGCCACCGGAGCTGCCCGTCATGATTTTGCCCGTTTCGGCATAGAGGTATATCGGGCCAGTCCCCGTCAGGCGGATGTTATCGTTGTTGCCGGGACCGTTGTCAGGAAGATGGCACCTGTTCTGAAAAGGCTTTACGACCAGATGGCTGATCCCAAATATGTGATAGCCATGGGTGCCTGTGCTGTTTCCGGTGGTCCGTTTTTTTACAATAACTATTCCGTCATCAGGGGTGTAGAGCATGTCATACCTGTTGATGTATACGTTCCTGGTTGTCCTCCCCGTCCGGAAGCTTTGCTTTACGGTGTCATGCAGCTTCAACGGAAGATCAAAGCGGAATCGGTTATGCATACCCGTGACCATGACAGGGAATTCACAGAAGGCACCCTGCCTCCAAAATACAAACTCAAAGAGGAGAACGACAATGAGTAATCAAGAACTGAAGGAAAAAATCCAGGCCCTGCTGCCAACGGCTGAATTTGCTGAAGGCGGAAAGTGGCTGACAGTGGTGATCCCGAAGGAAAAAATCCACTCTTTATGCAAGTCGCTGAAAGAAACGCCCGAGCTGGCCTTTGATTTTCTTTTATGCGAAAGCGGTGTCGATTATCCTGATAAAATGGCTGTTTTCTATCACCTGGAGTCGACCTTACACAGACATATGCTGGTGATCAAAGCCATTATTCCGACAAGAGAAAATCCTGAAATTCACACAGTTAGCGACCTTTACCAAACAGCTAACTATCATGAAAGAGAAATATGGGACTTTTTCGGGATCAACTTCAAAAATCATCCTGACATGAGGAGGATCTTTCTGGACGAAATATCCGACAATATTGGTCATCCTTTCCGTAAAGATTATCAGGACGAAGTGAATATTATTGAACGATAAGTTATGACAGAAGAGATACTAACCACGCCATTAGAACAACAGGAGTATACCATTAATATGGGTCCTCAGCACCCCTCTACCCATGGGGTGTTAAGGTATGTTGTTTCTCTCAAGGGAGAAATCGTACACAAGGTGGAACCTCACCTGGGTTATATTCACCGGGGCATTGAGAAGATGTGTGAAAAGCTGACCTATCCCCAGATCATCCACCTGACTGACAGGCTGGACTATCTGACTGCTCATATCAACAACCATGCGGTATGTCTCGCCGTTGAAGGAGCGCTGCAGGTTGAAGTCCCGGAAAGAGTCGTTTATATCCGAACCATTATGGACGAACTCAACCGTATTGCCTCCCATCAGCTCTGGTGGTGTGCTTACGGCATGGACCTGGGAGGGTTGACCTGTTTTTTCTACGGGTTGAGAGACCGTGAAAAGATTCTGGACATTTTCGAGGAATCATGCGGTTCCAGACTCCTTCACAGCTATTATACTCCCGGCGGTTTGATGAAAGATATCAACCCGAATTTCCAGAAAAGGACCAAAGAGTTTATCAAATATTTCAGAAAAAAACTGCCGGAGTATGATCAACTGCTTACCGGTAATGTCATTTTTCAGGAAAGAACAAAAGGAGTCGGTCCACTGACAAAAGAGGAAGCTATCTCTTATGGTGTGACCGGGCCAAACGGCCGTGCTTCAGGTTTTTCCTGCGATGTAAGGAAACACCATCCCTATGCAGCCTATGACAAGGTCGACTTTAAAGAAGCTTTTTATACTGAAGGGGATACCTTCCACAGGTATAAAGCCAGAATTGACGAGATGTGGGAGTCCATGAAAATCATCGAACAATTAGTTGACAATATTCCGGAAGGCGACTATTCGGCAAAGATGAAAGCGGTGATTAAACTGCCTGAAGGCGAGTACTTTCAGCGGGTTGAGGCCGCCAAAGGTGACTTTGGAATTTTTATCATCAGTGATGGGAACAAGACTCCGTACAGGGTGAAATTCAGATCTCCAAATTTCTGTAACCTGAGCTGTATTGACCTGTTATCGAAGAACTTTAAAATCGCCGACCTGGTTGCCATTTCAGGTTCACTGGACCTGGTAATCCCGGATATTGACAGATAAATGATAATTGACAATTGACAATTGACAATTTAAAAGAAAAATAATTGAAATAAGAATTTGAATATTTAACCATGGCATTTAGTATTTACGACTTAACTTCGTTCAATCAGTGGGTAGACAAGGGTCTGAACTCGGTCATGTCTCCTCTGTGGGCTACCATCACTGAAATGGCCATCATCGGGGTTGTTTTTCTTCTGTTTTATGCAGTAGTAGGACTGTTCCTGGTGTATGCCGAAAGAAAGATCTGTGGGTTTATCCAATGCCGTGTAGGACCAAACCGGGTTGGGCCCTACGGGATCTTTCAGACCATTGCCGACTTTATCAAGCTGTTGATGAAGGAGTTGGTCCCTATTAACAAGGCCGACAAGTTTTTATTTAACCTGGCTCCTTTTATAATTATCATTGCCTCCATGATGGCTCTGGCAGCCATCCCTTTCGCCAAAGGTATTCATGCCATCGACTTCAACATAGGGATTTTTTACATCCTGGCAGTGTCGTCGATGGGGGTGATCGGCATTTTGCTGGCCGGATGGTCGAGTAACAATAAGTACTCACTGATCGGGGCAATGAGAAGCGGAGCGCAGATTGTAAGCTATGAATTATCGGTAGGGCTATCTATCCTTACTGCCTGTATCATGTTCGGCAGTCTTCAGCTTTCTACCATTGTTGAAAGCCAGGCAGACTGCTGGCTGATATTCAGGGGCCATCTTCCGGCTTTTATTGCTTTTCTTATTTATATGATTGCAGCAACAGCAGAGACCAACCGTGGTCCCTTCGACCTGGCCGAAGCCGAATCAGAGCTCACTGCAGGTTTCCACACCGAGTATTCGGGTATCAAGTTCGCCTTCTTCTTCCTGGCCGAATACATGAACATGTTCCTTGTAGCATCAATTGCCGCAACCATTTTCTGGGGAGGCTGGATGCCATTACATATCGGCCACTGGACAGGCTTCAACATGGTAATGGATTTCATACCGCCTGCAGTCTGGTACCTGGGAAAAACTGCGGTTATCATCTGGTTAATGATGTGGTTCAAATGGACTTTCCCCCGTTTGCGTATCGACCAGCTTCTTACCCTGGAGTGGAAATATTTGCTTCCTATTAACCTGCTGAATATCCTGGTGATGGCACTGGTAGTGCTGATGGGATGGCATTTTTAAACTAAGGCTATGAATGTAATTAAGTATATTTCAGGAATCTTCAAAGGGATCATTTCCTTATGGAAAGGATTAATGGTGACCGGATACTACTTCGTCCATCCCGGAGAGATCGTAACCCAGCAGTATCCGGAAAACAGAAAAGAACTCAAGATGTTCGATGCTTTCAAGGGAGAGGTCACCATGCCCCACAACGAGAACAACGAGCATAAATGCACCGGTTGCGGCATCTGTGAGATGAACTGCCCCAACGGTTCCATCGAGATCATTTCCAAATCGGTCATATCAGAAGATGGGAAAAAGAAAAGGGCTATCGACCAGCACATTTACCACCTTGACATGTGCACTTTCTGCGAATTGTGTATCAAATCCTGTCCTTCCAAAGCGCTGGTCTGGGGACAGGAGTTTGAACATGCCGTATACGACCGGTCGAAACTGACCAAGATTTTAAATAAACCAGGTTCCACCTTAATGAAAGGGGTTGAGTAATGGAAATAAATGAACTCATGTTTGTTATCATTGGTGCGGTAATTATCCTATTTTCCATTTTTACCGTGACCAGCCGCCGGATTCTCCGCGCCGCCGCTTTTCTGCTCTTCGTCCTTGTTGCCACCGCCGGGCTCTACTTCTGGCTCGAATACCAATTCCTTGCTGCTGTTCAGATTACGCTTTATGCAGGAGGTATCGTCGTACTGATTATCTTCTCCATTTTGCTGACCAGTAATGTGGGTGAAAAGATTGATAAGGTTGAAACAAAGAAAGTGATCTTCTCGGCGCTGGCTGCAATAGCCGGGGCCATACTGTGTATCACCACCATTCTTCAGCAGCAATTTCAGGCAACCGATGCCCTGGCTCAGGAAGTTAACATGAAAGTAATCGGCAAAAGCCTGTTGAACTACGGAGAGAATGGCTATGCCCTGCCCTTTGAGGTGATCTCAG
The DNA here is from genome assembly GCA_026391855.1 of Bacteroidota bacterium. Lineage (GTDB taxonomy): Bacteria > Bacteroidota > Bacteroidia > Bacteroidales > CAIXZF01 > JAKLIX01. The sequence continues at coordinate 8,901 of JAPLDE010000251.1, forward strand.
TATTGTTACTGGCTGCTATGGTGGCCGCCATTGTTATTGCTAAAAAAAGTAAAACCTCTTAGTTATGCTGCACGGAATACGACTTGAATATTTTCTGATCCTGGCAACCCTTATGTTTTTTGTCGGGGTTTATGGCTTTCTTACCCGGAAAAACCTCATCACCATGCTGATGTCGATTGAACTTATTTTAAATGCTGTCAACATTAACTTTGTGGCATTCAACAAGTTCCTTTTTCCTGATAAACTGGAAGGCCATTTTTTCGCATTGATTGTCATTGCAGTGGCAGCCGCCGAAGCTGCGGTTGCCATCGCCATCATCATCAACATATACCGGCATTTCTCCAACATCAACGTGGAAAATGTCGACGAGATGAAGTACTAATTGATATTAAACAGAGAAAAATAAACTGCAGACTTTATGGGTGATTTTAACTTCAGTTATTGTGTCTGGATACCGCTGATCCCCTTATTTTCATTCCTTATCCTGGGACTTTTCGGAAATAAGTTTAAAGAAAAGTTAACCGGTATCCTGGGAACCCTTGCCCTGGGGATCATCTTCGCATTGTCGCTTTATACAGCCTATGAGTACTTTTTTGTACACGGGCTTGTGAACGGCACTTATCAGAAGATCATAGCCATCAACGTTACCTGGCTTCAGTTCACCGACAAGCTCCATATCAATATGGGGGTTTTGCTGGATCCAATTTCGGTCATGATGCTGGTGGTTGTAACCACGGTTTCGTTCATGGTGCATTTATACAGTATCGGGTATATGAAAGGGGAAAGAGGAGTTGAAAGGTATTTTGCCTTCCTGTCCTTATTTACCTTTTCCATGCTGGGACTGGTGATAGCCACCAATATTTTCCAGATGTATATTTTCTGGGAGCTGGTAGGAGTTTCTTCCTATCTGCTTATAGGGTTCTATTATCAGAAACCTTCGGCTGTTGCGGCTTCCAAGAAGGCATTCATCGTGACCCGTTTTGCGGACCTTGGGTTTTTAATAGGGATATTGATCCTTTCGTTTATTACCGGTACTTTTGATTTTATCACCCTGACCGATCCGGCCGGTGAGGCCATTCACAGGGGGGCTGAAATCGGGTTCATGGGCATGTCGGTCATGACCTGGGCAATGCTGCTTATTTTCATGGGGGGTGCCGGAAAATCGGCTATGTTCCCGTTACACATCTGGCTGCCCGATGCCATGGAAGGTCCTACACCTGTTTCCGCCCTTATCCATGCCGCTACCATGGTGGTAGCCGGTGTTTACCTGGTGGCCAGGCTCTTCCCTATCTTTCACTTTTCGGCTCAACCCGCCCTGAACATCATTGCCTATGTTGGCGGATTTACTTCCCTTTTTGCGGCAGTTATCGCCTGTACACAGCTGGATATTAAACGGGTACTTGCCTTTTCAACCCTCTCCCAGATCGGTTATATGATGCTGGCCCTGGGGGTTTCCGGGTATGGCAGCCATGACGGACTTGGATTTATGGCATCCAATTTTCATTTATTCACCCACGCCATGTTTAAGGCCTTGCTCTTCCTTGGTGCCGGTGCCATCATTCACGCCGTTCACAGTAATTATATGAACGAAATGGGCGGTCTCCGCAAGCACCTTCCCATCACGCATGCCACCTTCCTTATCGCCTGTCTCACCATAGCCGGGTTGTATCCCCTTTCCGGGTTCTTCTCCAAAGATGAGATACTGGCAGCTGCCTTCCATAAGGATAAATTATTGTTCGCTGTTGAATATTGTGTGGCCGGTTTGACCGCCTTCTATATGTTCCGGTTGTATTTTGTTGTTTTCTGGGGAAAAGACACCCAATATCACCACAAACCGCATGAGGCTCCCTTTACCATGACCATCCCCCTGATGTTCCTGGCCATTGCCTCCGTCTTTGCCGGTTTCATTCCCTTCTCAGAATTGGTGACCTCCGACAGTATCCCTTTTGAAGGAGAAATTGACTGGATGATCGCTATTCCTTCCATCGCTGTAGGTCTTTTAGGGATTCTCATCGCCATGATCATGTATCGCAAAGAGAATAATTACCCTGCCAGAATGGCTGCTACCCTGAAATACCTCTATCGCTGGTCGTTCAATAAATTCTATATCGATGAGATTTACCTTTTCATTACAAAGAAGATCATCTTCCGGTATATTGCACGACCTGTTGCCTGGTTCGACCGTCACATGGTGGATGGAACAATGAATGGCATTGCCGGGATGACAAATGTTATCTCATTCAGGATCAGAGGATTGCAATCAGGCCAACTACAGAAGTACGGCTTTGTTTTTATAACCGGTGCCCTGGCCCTGGCTCTCGTATTTATTTATTTATGGACCAAATAGATCTATTATAAGTATGGATTACCTAACCTATTTTATAATTGTTCCCCTGCTGACAGTATTCGGCATTGTGTTATGCAAGAATGACAAGCAGGTGAAATGGACAGCCGTCATCGGGATGAGCATACAGCTTATCCTGGCAGCGGCACTCGTCTTCATGTATCTGGCTGAAAGAAAAGCGGGCAACATGGCTGAGTTTCTTTTTTACCATGATTATATGTGGTACCCGGCCCTCAACATCCGGTATACCATAGGTGTAGACGGGATTTCGGTGGCCATGGTAGCGTTGACCTCAGTTATTATCTTCACCGGTATCTTTGCTTCATGGGAAGTAACGAACCTGCACAAAGAATTTTTCATCTCCCTAATCCTCTTAGCTACGGGAGTTTTCGGGTTCTTTATCTGCGTGGACCTGTTCACCATGTTCCTTTTTTATGAGCTGGCTGTTATCCCGATGTATCTGCTGATCGGTATCTGGGGAACCGGACCTAAGGAGTATTCGGCCATGAAGCTGACCCTGATGCTGATGGGTGGTTCAGCGCTTTTACTTGTAGGGTTGATCGGTCTTTATTTCAACTCAGCCCCGGGCGGGGGAGCGCTCACCTTCAACCTGATCGAGATCAGCAAGGTACAGATCCCGATGGAGGCTCAACGGTTTCTGTTTCCCATGACCTTCGTGGGGTTTGGTATACTCGGTGCTTTATTTCCCTTACATACATGGTCACCCGATGGTCACTCATCAGCACCAACCGCAGTTTCCATGCTTCATGCAGGAGTACTGCTGAAACTGGGACGTTACGGTGCTTTCCGCGTAGCTATGTTCCTGATGCCGGAAGCCGCCCATGAATTGGGTTGGATCTTCCTGATACTGACCACTATAAGTGTTGTTTACGGAGCTTTCGGGGCGATTCAGCAAAAGGACCTCAAATATATTAACGCCTATTCCTCGGTAAGCCATTGCGGTCTGGTACTCTTTGCCCTCCTGATGATGAACAAGACGGCCATGGACGGTGCCATCATGCAAATGGTCTCTCACGGTATCATGACGGCCCTCTTCTTCGCCCTGATCGGGATGATCTATGGAAGGACGCATACCCGAATTATCGATGAAATGGGAGGACTGATGCGGGTTATCCCCTTCCTTGGGGTAGCTTATGTGATTGCCGGTCTGGCTTCGCTGGGACTTCCTGGGTTCAGCGGTTTTGTAGCCGAAATGACCATTTTCGTAGGATCATGGCAACATGTTGATACCTTCCACCGGGTAGCCACTATCATTGCCTGTTCGTCCATCGTCATCACGGCGGTGTATATCTTACGGGTTATCGGAATTCTGCTGTTAGGACCGGTGAGGTTTGACTGGTACAATCAGTTGACGGATGCCCGATGGTACGAAAAGCTTTCAGTCGGTTTTCTGATTGTTTGTATTGCCGGTATTGGTATTGCGCCACTTTGGCTTTCCAATATGATTGGCGACAGCCTGGTTCCTGTTGTGGAAAAACTCAATATGATATCATTTATTAGATAAGTAATCAAGGTTTTATCACTATAATTCGAAACTCAATGAGGTTAGAAGACTTTCTTTTGATGAGGCACGAAATGCTGCTGACACTAATGGTAGTAATTGTGCTAATTATGGAAATCTTCATGGATGATCGTCATAAACGATGTATCAGGCCATGGACAATCGGGCTGTTTGCTGCCGTTACCATCATCGGCTTTTTACCGGCGCCAACCGGTACCTTGTTCGGAGGGATGTTCCAGACAAGCGGCATGCACCTGATGATGAAGAACATATTGAATATTGGTGCCCTGATTGTCTTTATCCAGGCAGCCCAGTGGTTAAAGCTTGACAGTAACCATAATAAAATCAGTGAGTTCTATATCCTGATCCTGTCGACACTGATCGGTATGAATTTCATGATCTCATCCGGTGATTTCCTTATGTTCTACCTGGGACTTGAACTTGCCTCCATACCTATTGCCGCCCTTGCTGCCTATGATACTTTCAGCAACAAATCATCGGAAGCAGGTATCAAGTTCATTTTTTCCTCTGCACTTTCATCGGGGATCATGCTGTACGGGCTTTCGATGATCTATGGCACGACAGGGTCCGTTTATTTCGACCAGGTGGGAAGTGTTTATACCGGGACCCCGTTACAGGTGCTGGCCTTTATCTTTTTCTTTGCAGGAATGGCCTTTAAGATTTCCATGGTTCCCTTCCATTTATGGACAGCCGATGTGTATGAGGGGGCTCCTGTTAATGTAACCTCTTATCTATCTGTTGTTTCTAAAGGTGCCGCTGTATTTATCTTCTCAATCATCCTTGTAACGGTATTCCGTGTCATTGCCCCTTTATGGCAGAATGTGATCTGGGTCATCTCTGTTCTGACCATGACCATTGGTAACCTCTTTGCCATCCGACAGAACAACATTAAAAGGTTCCTTGCTTTCTCCTCCATCTCCCAGGCGGGTTTCATCCTGCTGGGTGTGATAGGCGGAAGTACCCTGGGCATGGCATCGGTAGTGTATTATGTATTGGTTTATATCTTCTCCAACCTGGGAGCCTTTGGTGTGGTTGCTGCCATATCAACAGCGACAGGCGGAAAGGAGAATATCAGTGACTATGACGGATTATATAAGACCAATCCCGGATTGTCATGGACGTTAACCCTGGCCCTGTTCTCCCTGGCCGGTATTCCACCGGTAGCCGGTTTCTTCGGTAAATTTTTCCTTTTTACCGCGGTTGCCGAACAGGGATATTACGCTTTACTGACCATAGCCGTTCTGAATACCATCGTGTCCTTATACTACTATCTGCTTGTGGTGAAAGCCATGTTTATCAATAAAAGCGATCATCCCATTGCCTATTTCAAATCGGATGGTTTTACTAAACTGGGTCTGGCTATCTGTATCGCCGGATTAGTGGTCATAGGTTTTGCCAGTCCTATCTTTGAATTCATTAAAAGTCTGTCATTTGGATTGTGACATACACTAACTGATTGACATAGAGTTACTTAATTAATTTATAGCCTTAAGAATATGATATCTGGTCTGACGAAAGGAAAACATGTAATAGCAGAGATAGGAGGCGTAAGATGTACAGTTGTCGAATCGGGAATAACCGAATCGAGGATGCGCTTTCTGAAGGAGATACTGGAGTTCAATAAATATGAAGTATTGGCTGAAGCTGAAAAGAAAGAGGATGCGGCAGCAGCTGTCACATACATCATCGGTGTGACAGACCTGGTTTATAACCCGGTTATTGCCATTTATGCCAATAAGCTTTTTCTTCCGGATGGAAGGATCATCAGTCCTGCCTATTGGAACCAGCAGACCGAAAAGATTGATCCCCGTTATTACAGATTCAGGGAAAAGAAACTCAGTTAACGCTAAAATAAAACCGCAATGGCTACTTTTGACAGGCACCAGCCGTATAAAGTATGCGCCCAACGTTAAGATCATCCGTTTTCCGTGCACAGGAAGGATAGACTTTATGCTTATCCTGAAAGCCTTTGCCAACGGAGCCGACGGGGTGATCGTTTCAGGATGCCATCCGAACGACTGCCACTACTCTACCGGTAACTTCCATGCCCGCCGCCGCTGGATGGTTTTCAGAAGATTACTCGAATTCGTGGGCATCAACCCCAACAGAATTGTATGGTCATGGGTCTCCGCTGCTGAAGGAGCCAAATGGGCCTCCCTGGTCAACACTTCGACTGAAGAGATCAGGAAACTCGGACCCTACGATTCTTACCATAAACTCGCTAATAAACCATTGGAAAAGGAGGTGTTCAATGGATGAAATAAGAAAAAGAGCTAAAGAACTACTTGAAAATCAAACTGCTAAAGTAGTAATTGGATATGGAGAAGGAACTGCCGGAAAAACCAGGGCAGTTTTTATTCGTAAACCCGAAGATACCGGTCAGCTTATTTTTGATGACCGCTGTGAGCAAAACCTGGCGGTTTACCTCTTGAAACATGAGGTGAAACATTTGGGTAAACTGGCCATTATCGCCACTATTCCGGTGATGAGAACTATACTCCAGGTAGCGTCAGAGCTTCAACTTACTGAAAATGATGTAGTTATTCTCGGGATCACACCTGAAAAAAACCTGATCGAACTGGAAGGGTTCAAGTCGGTTGAAGATTATCTGAAAACACAGGATGTCGGGATCAGGAAAGAAGATAAAGAACTTCTCACAAAGCTTACCTCTTTATCACTGGAGGAAAAATGGGCTTATTGGGAAGAGGAACTGTCGCGTTGTATCAAGTGCTATGCCTGCCGTGCAGCCTGCCCGATGTGTTATTGCCTGCGTTGCTTCGTGGAAGTGAACCAGCCACAGTGGATTCCGATTGCCCCTAACGACCTGGGAAACATGGAATGGCACCTTCTGAGGGCTATGCACCTGGCCGGCCGCTGCATCAACTGCGGTGAATGCGGGCGTGCCTGCCCGGTTGACATCCCCATCCACCTGCTCACCTTTAAAGGGGTGGAAGATGTCCATACCGATTTCAACGTGGTTGCCGGAATGAATGCAACCATGGAATCTGTCCTGTCTTCTTTCAAACCTGATGACAAAGAAACTTTTATCCGTTAAGCCATGGACATCGAAAAGAAACTGCTCAGAAAATCTTCCCTCTCCACCCTGGTGAACAACATGAGGGCCGACGGAAAAACAGTATTTGCACCTACAAAGCAAAACACTCAGATTGCTTTTACCCCCATCAGCTCGCTGGAAGAAATGACTGAGGATTATATTGTGACAAACCAGTCTCCAAAGTCTGTTGCTTTCCCAAAAACAGAAAAGCTGCTGAATTACCAGGTAACCCAGTTCGATATAACCAATGAGGGGGTAAATCCCCGGGAATTTCCCGAAGTCGTCGTGTTGGGTGCCCGTCCCTGCGATGCGGCCGGATTTGAATCGCTGACGGCGATCTTCACCTGGGATTATCATGATTTCCTTTATACCGAAAGGTTAAAAAAGACGGTGCTGATCGGGATCAGCTGTGCTCAGAAAGACGATTATTGTTTTTGTACTTCGGTGAAAGGATCCCCGGGAAGTACCAGGGGAAGCGACATTCTGCTGACCAAAGTTGACAATGGCGATTACCTGGCAGAGATCATCACTGAAAAAGGGAAGAGCCTTGCCGGTCAATACCCTGCCCTTTTTGAAGATGCCCCTGAGGTTGACAAAGAAAAGTATCTTGCCCGGGTACCTGTAAAATTTGATGTGGATACCGTTGTTCAGAAGAGTGGCGGCATGTTTGAGAGTGATATCTGGCTCGAACAATCCTTTCGTTGTATAGGTTGCGGGGCCTGTGCTTATGTTTGCCCCACCTGTGCCTGTTTCGACATACAGGACGAATCGGCAGGAAGCAAAGGGCAACGGCTTCGTTGCTGGGATTCCTGCGGTTTTAAGTTGTTTACCATCCACACATCGGGGCATAACCCCCGGGAAGTGCAAAGCCAGCGCTGGCGTCAGCGGGTATTGCACAAATTCTCCTATATGCCTGACCGACTGAACGTTACCGGCTGTATCGGCTGCGGAAGATGCGGCAGGGCTTGTCCGGTTGATATGAATTTAAGTGAACATCTGGTTAATATTGCGCAGGCTTAACCATGGAACAGCAAAATAT
>JAPLDE010000107.1 GCA_026391855.1 Bacteroidota bacterium
TTATCTCCTGAGGAGAAAATGCCATTGAGAACTTCAATCAGAAAAGCTTTACTGAGTTACGGTATTCTTTCTGATATATTATTGCAAAGTGATGATGAAATAGAAAAAAAGAGAGCCCTTCCGGGACATATTATTAAAACTATTCTCAAAGAGGGAGTTATAATATGAATCCGGAAAAGGCTGATTATATCAGGAACTGGCTATTCAAAGCAAATGAGGATATTGCGGTAATCAAACAATTAGCTTCTGAAACTCCTGAACTTTTCACCGGTGCAATTTGTTACCACGCACAGCAAGCAGTGGAAAAGTACTTCAAAGCATTCCTGGTATTCCATGATATCGACTTTAAGAAAGTTCATGATCTGGATTATTTACTAACCCTGTGTATAGGTATTGATCGTTCTGATTTAGAGCAGATTAAACTTGAAAGTTTAAATGATTACGGAGTAAGTGTGCGATATCCAGATGATTTTTTTATTTTTTTATTTGCTGAAGCCATGAAATACAAGGCTCTAGCTGAAGAAATTCAATCGATCATACTAAAAAAAGTAACTTTATAGGAGCCTGTCATAACTGATATTCAGGCAAAGCCTTACTTGGACCAAAACAAATATTTGCCAAAGGTTCATGCCAGGTCTGCCAGTATTCTTCTTTCCAAGCAATATCTTATTTTCCAGTATATTATAAATCGCTTCATTACATTCTGGTGTAGTGTAAATTGTCTTTAAGGCAATTACCAGCGCAGCAAGTGAATCACGAGTCCTTTTGGGAATCGGGGTATCTTCTATGAGTAATTTCCAAAGAATTATCTGAGGTTCGAATCTCTTTCTCATTTTTTACAGTTTTACGGTTTAAGGCCACTCTATGCGAATCTAAAATGGTTAACTAGTTAAAGTTAAGCATTATATTTATTGATATTGAGCCCGCTGTCGCCGGGTGGTAATATAACCGCTTTACCAAGTCATACTGATCTATCTTATCTGTGGGCAGTTTGGACCATTGACCGGAAAGACTTCCTGAAGGATGAGTAACATTTTGTATCCGGGCCATCAGTTCTTGTTTGTCCGGAACTTCGGTAAGTATTTTTGCACCCAGGTCATCCGGACTCACCTCACCGGATATTTGGATTCTTTTCCGGCCTTCCTCATCAGAACCAAGAAAAAAATGCTGGTTTAATCCATCCACACTGGCTTTTGCATCTTTTTCTGCAAGAATTAATGATGCTTTTACTGCGCTATTCGGGCAAGTATGAACCTCAACATATTTCCGGAATGAATAGTTCAGGATAAATCTTTCACAACAATTCAAAGGGCTTTGTCTGGTGCAGGTTTCCCGGGGGGCAAAGATCTTCAGCAAAAAAGCAATTTCTGAGTAAAGTCTTGCTTTCAGATCTGGAAATAATTTTTATATCTTTATCAGAAAATTATTAATGCCTCGCCTTATGAAAAAACTAAACNNAAACAGAAGAGATACCCTGAAAATCCTTGGAGGATCAGTTGGGGGTATTATGGCAGCCAATGTTTTCAGCGGCTTTACAAGCAGCTCAGAATCAGCGCCTCTAACTTCTCCCGCTGAAAAAAATACCCTGTTCGATTCTTTGCCGGTATTCCCTGCAGGGGAAGAACTGGCGGCTGATCAGATGAGGATAACATTTTTAGGAACATCTTGTATCCCAAGGCTTGCCCAGGAATGTAACAGCATTTATGTGGAAGTCGGCAGTGGCGATCAATTCATTTTCGATTGCGGGTCTGGAGTCATAGCCAAGTATAATGCTATGGGTATTAAGATGAGTAAAATGGACAAGATTTTTGTCACTCACCTCCATGGCGACCACATGAGCGACCTTACTCATATTTACTGTTTCGGACCTGCAGAGGACAGAAAGTCACCACTTTATCTATGGGGCCCGGGTAATTCCGGTTTTACTTATACAGATCCTGATGAAAATGTCAGCGGACCTTATGAAGATGGGACAAAGGCATTCTGTGAAAAATTCAGGGAAGTCATGCGATGGCATACAGAAAGCTTCAGCTTTGGTTCTACCAGCTACCCTGACTATATTGTTCCAACACAGGAAAGTTGGGGTTTGCCTGTTGTTCCTGCTCCTGTGGGTTCAGACAGCAATGATGACGCCTATGCACTGGTCCCCATAGAACTGGACTGGACAAAGTTCGGCGAAGTACCCGATGATAACATTGCCTATTATAATCCTGATACAGGTGTTAAAATCACTCATTTCCCTGCCATACACTGCAGGAGAGGATCCATCTGCTATAAACTGGAGTGGAATGGAATGTCGATGATTTTCAGTGGAGATACCAAGCCCAGTTATGATATGATCAATCAGGCAGCCGGTGTCGATGTACTCATCCACGAAATGGTAATGCCGGCTGATCAATGGGCCTCCAAAAATTCAGGAATTCATGAGGGCGAACCAGGTTGGAATGCAGTATTTAACTATGCAAAGCAGGTCCAGAACAGTTCCCATACCCCTCAGGGTGCTTTTGGTTATATGCTAAGCCAGATCACCCCTCCTCCGAGACTTGCCGTGGCAACGCATTTCCAGGCCACAGATGACACCATCGAATCTGCCATGCAAAGTATCCGTAACCATTATCCGGCCGGAGAAGTCACTATTGCTCTTGACCTTATGGTTTTAAACGTATCTGCCAATTCCATCCTTCAAAGAAGAGCTGTAGTTTCAAACTTTGCCTATTACCCGGTATCTCCTCCAAGACCTATTGTCAATACTCCAAAATACTGGAAGTGGAATAACCCTGATATTAAAGACAGAAGAGTGGGTGATCCATATGCTCAGATTGATCTGACAAAAGAAGTTCCTGCTGTAAACCCGGAAACCGGAGAAATATATTACGATGAAAACGGCTATTGATTCCAACCAGATCCGGCGGCCTGTCAGTGACGTATCGGGTGGGGTTAAAAACCATTTCAACCTTGTACCCACACAAGCCCTTTTGATGTTATTACTATTTTCATCCATTGGTATTCAGGGATTTAGTATTAACATACCCATCGTTGAAACAGATCCGGTCCTTTCCTGTATTCCGGTAATTACCGGAGGAAGCCCCTGCAGTGATACCAACACCTCCTCTATCTCAGGAAAGCTGCAATATGACAATGAGGAGCACACTCCTCTCATCAATTCAACAGTATACCTGAAAACAGGATCGGGTGTCATTACTGATTCCACTATCACCGATTTATACGGGAACTATAAGTTCTGTAATGTTCAGAATGGCGTCTATACAGTAACAGCAATAACCAATATACCAACCGGTGGTATTAATAATGCAGATGCTCTGATCAGTCTGAGGTTCTTTATTGGCTTTACAATGCTTGAAGGCCTGAGGATACAGGCTGCTGATATCAATAATTCCGGCTATGTCAACAGTTCAGACGCCCTTCTTATACAAAAGAAATTCGTCGGGATGATAGAGGATTTTCCGGGTAATCGCTGGATAGCGGAAGAGAAATCAGTCAGTATTTCAGATTCTTCTGCACAGATTGTAAACCTTAAAATAATATGCAAGGGGGATGATAATGGAGATTATGTGCCTCCTGTTGTAAATCAAGCCTGCCCGGGCATACAATCACTTGATTATCAGGGAAAAATTTATACTACCATTCAGATTGGCAATCAATGTTGGTTAAAGGAAAACCTGAATGTTGGTGTCATGATAGTAAATGATTCCAGTCAGAAAAACAACGGAGTGGTTGAAAAGTATTGTTATGATGATGATTCTGTCAATTGTGCCTTGTATGGAGGTCTTTATCAGTGGGATGAAATGATGGCATATTCGGATAACTCCGGCGGACAGGGAATCTGCCCGTCCGAATGGCATATACCAACAGATGAGGAATGGTGTACGATGTCGAAATCCATTGATTATCGCGTAAACTGTGAAAGTTTAGGATGGGAAGGTGCAACTGCCGGGTTGACCTTGAAAGTAGCAGATAGTAGTCAGTGGCATTCTGCTACCTCCTCCACCAACCAAAGTGGTTTCTCCGCCCTTGGGTCTGGTTACCGGAATATTCATAAGGTTTTCCGGAACACTGGCTACTATGCCCTTTTCTGGACATCCTCAAGAAATGCTGAATTAAATCCCTGGTATCGAAGCCTTTACACTTTCGGAGATGGTATTTACCGTTACAATACCTTCAAAGATCATGGGTTTTCTGTCAGGTGTGTAAAGAATTGACAACGTATCAATTTCTGATTGCTGCCTATCTTTCCAGATTGATTGCCACTAATCAATCATCATTCGAAAAATTTTCAGATCCGGCGCAGGTAACAGATGCTAAAATAGAAGCACCACATAACACCAGATTACAAAAACTTAAAAAATTCAGCCCGGAATCCTTCTTTTACTGGTGGAAGGCTACACAATTGATATAATAACAGCAACTCTCTGAATCAGAATGAGTTGGCCACTATGGATTTTGCAGCTAACAATTCCGGTACTTCAATTTTTTCGTTATATTTGTGAAGTTAATGCTCCGCGAATGGATAATCTTCAAGTAATCCGATCAACAATTCAACAACATATCCCAGGAGCCAGAATTCTTCTTTTTGGAAGCAGTGCGCGCAAAGAAAACTCTCCGGAAAGTGATTATGATTTGCTGATTATAATTATTAAAACTATTCTCAATGAGTGAGTTATGATATGAATCCGGAAAAGGCTGATTATATCAGGAACTGGTTTTTCAAAGCATTCATGGTATTCCATGATATCGACTTTAAGGAAGTTCATGATCTGGGTTATTTACTGTAAAAATAGATGCTATGCAAATATCTCTAATTGACTCAATTTCAAAATACTTTGAAAGCCAACCAGTTGAAAAGGCATGGATTTTTGGTTCTTATGCCCGTTCGGAGGAAAATAGCAGAAGTGATCTTGATATTTTAGTCAGTTTCTGCTCCGGTTCAAAGGTCACTTTGTTCAAGTATATCCATATTATAAATGACCTTCAGAAACTGACTGGAAAAAGAGTTGATCTGGTGGAGAAGGGACAATTAAAACCATTTGCCGAAAATTCTGCTGAGAATGACAAAATTCTAATTTATGAGAGAAAAGCTTAATGATATTGACCGGTTAAAACATATGGTAGAAGCCATAGATAATATCTTTGAATTCGTTGAAAATAAGTCATTTGAAGTTTACAGGAATGACAAAATATTGCGGTTCGCTGTCATAAAAAACCTTGAGATAATTGGAGAAGCTGCTTATTTGCTTACCAACAATTTTAAATCAAAGTATCCCTCTGTTGAATGGAATGATATGATTGGTATGCGACATGTTATGGTTCATGGATATTACCAAATAAAAGATGAGATAGTTTGGGCTACCATCGAAACCGAACTTCCTCCTCTAAAGGAACAGATTTTAAAAATTATTAATGGGTGATTGTGCCTGTAGGTCTTGAAAAGAAAGAGATTAAGATATGAAATCCGTGGAGAATCCTCCTTACGGATTCCGCATACCTTAGTCACCTACCCCAACACTTCCGCAAATGGCCTTCCTTAACCAACAAGAACGCCCAGGCAAAGTACACTTCAGGATCTTACTGCTCAGCTGGGCAGGATGGGTATTCGACTTCTACGATCTGATCCTTTATACTTTCCTGATGATCCCCATCAAAAAGGAATTCGGATTTAGCGATATTCAGATTTCACTTGTTTTAGGTTGCAGTCTTGCAGCTACAGCTTTTGGTGGCATTGTATTTGGATGGTTATCAGATAGATATGGACGAAAGATCGTTCTTCAGTGGACCATTATCACCTTCAGTCTGGGTACCTTCCTGAGCGGTTTTGCACAGGGGATTTTTGCCCTGATATGTTTCAGAATTATTACCGGTTTGGGTGTCGGCGGGGAATGGGGAACCGGACAGACTTTTATTGGTGAAACCTTTCCTGCAAAAGTCAGGGGGCGCTTCGGAGCTTTTATGCAGACAGGTGCACCTATCGGGATTGCCCTGGCATCGATCGTCGGAGGTTATGTTACACCAATAATCGGATGGAGAGCAACATTCTGGGTTTCTGTGCTGCCTGCCTTGCTGGTGGTTTATTCCCGGAAAAACAGTTTAAACAACTCATTATCGGACCTTACCGTAAGACCTTTTTTCTTTGTCTCATCCTGGCAATATTTGATATGTCGGCCTATTGGTTTACTTATTCCTGGATGCCGGGTTATCTTCACCATGAACGTGCTTTTTCGCTGGCAAAGTCGACGCTTTACATACTTATAACCCAATGTGGCGGGCTTATCGGGTATACAAGTTTTGGTCTTGTCGCAGATAAACTGGGCAGAAGACCTGCCTACACCATTTATTCTTTTATCATGGCCGGAGGATTGCTGATGATCACCCTGTTCTGGAGCCTGATAGCACAGAATCAACATCTTATACTGCTATTTATGTTCCTTGTTGGGTTAGGTACCGGGATGTTTGGCGGTTATGGCCCATTATTTTCAGAACTTTTCCCTACCAGGCTTCGCGGGACCGCTATGGGAACCGCATTTAATGCAGCAAGAGGCATACAGTTCTTCACCCCGTTAGCCATTGCAATGGTAGCCTCTGTTTATGGTTTTTCGGGAGGTATTTCACTGGCCGCTCTTTTTGCAATACTAACAGGAGTATGGATATGGACATTGCCTGAAACAAAGGGGAAGAGGATTGTTCTGGAGGAAGAGCTTTCAAGCGAAAGTAAAGAGTAGATGACAGAATTCCCGGACGTTTATCTCTTATGTCCTTGCCATATCAATTACGAGCGTAAATTCCGGAGTTCAGAAATTCATATTGAAATTTCATTATAGGTATACAATTTAGTTCAAGCCGGAATTATAAGTCGTGTGAGCAGAGGGAAGTTCTCAATTGGCTATAGCAAAAACTTTATCCCGGAAATATCGCCAAGGATCAAAACTCTGTATAAACGAATTCATAAGCAATTCCCATACCTTCAAATTTGCATCTGGAATACCTCCGTTTACAATGAGTTTATGCTTCAGTAAATATCTGGTACAACGACCTAATTTTCGGCAGCAAATGCAAAATGCTGCCAATTTATAGAATTCAATGATCAGTAAAGAAACCTTAACATCAGAGTGGCTTGAAAAGGATCTAATGAATGACTGGACTTTGTGTTTATTGGTTATATTTGCTTATACCCAATGTACACTTTATGAAAAAGATCCCCTTGTTTTTATTACTGCTGCTTTTTCTTCAATCCGGATATGCTCAGGGTTGGGAATGGCTTAACCCAACTCCATTTTCCAATCATATCCATAATATCACTTTTATTAATACCAATATTGGCTTTGCAGTCGGTGATGCTGGAGTTATTCTAAAAACTACAGACGGTGGTTCTTCATGGAATATCTTTCCTTGTATCGTTTCAGATGATTTATATGGGGTGTGCTTTACTGACTCAATTACAGGCTATTGTGTTGGTGGGCAAGGTACAATCTTAAAGACCTGCGATGGTGGTACTTCATGGAATGTATTGAACTCAGGTACAAATAATTGTTTGAGGTCAGTTACCTTCCCTTCACCACTTATCGGTTATGCAGTTGGTGATGATGGCACTGTATTGAAGACCACAGACGGAGGGATACACTGGTGGAGTCAAACAACATGGGATATGCATATTTACTTTAAGGTCTTTTTTACAGATCCGGATACCGGATATATTGGCGGTGTTTGGACAATGCTTAAGACAACTGATGGAGGATTGCATTGGTCGATAGACATTTTCACTGAAGCTATATATATATTTTCCGTGTATTTCCCCACGGCCTCAACCGGTTATGCTGTAGGTACAGACGGCCATATACTAAAAACTGTCGATAGTGGGAATAACTGGATTCAACAGAATTCAGGAACTTCCAATTGGATCAATGATGTTTTCTTTACTGATGAAAATACAGGATATGCCGTAGCTGGTACGACTGTTCTTAAAACTATCGATGGCGGACTGAATTGGACTGGACAATCCATCGGATCCTCGATTGGTTTGAATACGATCAGTTTTCCCGATCCTGCTCACGGGTTTGTTGCAGGTATGGGAGGTACTATATTGAAAACTTCTGATGCAGCTTTGAACTGGATCTTTTCTTCAAGTGGTAATACGAGCAATAGTATTGGTGGAATTTGTTTCCCTGATGAAATGACAGGGTATGCTGTCGGGTCAAATGGAGTTATTCTTAAAACTGTAAATGCCGGTTTGGATTGGACTCTTATGCCTTCAGGAATTCCTTATGGTTTAAATTCGGTTTATTTTAAAGACAGTCTTACCGGATATGCTGTCGGTTCAGGGAGAGTTATAGTGAAAACCATAAACGGTGGTTTGAATTGGTCGGTAATAAGTCAGCTTTACCTTTGTTATGGCTTAAACGCTGTGTTTGTCACGGGTTCTGGGGTTGTATTTGCAGTTGGTGGGGATAGTGCATTGATTTACAGGAGTACTGATGGTGGAATAAGCTGGTTGGTGCAGTCTTTTAGCAATCATGAGGGGCTAAATTCAGTATATTTTCCAAGCGAGAACATCGGCTATGCAGTAGGTGATAAAAGTATGATTTTGAAGACCATTGATGGGGGAAACACTTGGATCCATTTAAGTTTCGACTCTGTTGTTTACTTCAGAGGTGTCTTTTTTACAAATGATTCTAATGGTTTTGTGTGTTGTAGTAATGGTAATGTTTATAAAACTACAGATGGTGGACTTACATGGTCACAGCAGGTAACGAATACAACTAAATATCTTGCCTCTATTTATTTCCGCGATGCGAATGTTGGCTGGATCGTAGGGGCACATGGGACAGTATTAACAACAACCAATGCAGGCACAACCTGGATTTCCGACACTCCCTGTACTCATAATACCCTGCTAGGAGTTTGTATTAGCGGGCCAAAGACTTTGTTTGTTGCCGGTGATTATGGCAGTATCCTGAGGAAAACAATTACTGGAGTTGGAATACCTGATATGAAGCAAGACCAGGGAGATGTACTGATCTACCCTAATCCCACCGAAGGGTTCGTTAGCATTCTTGTGCCAAATGAGATTGTGACAGGGACTAATGATATCACCATCACCGACCTCCAGGGAAAAGTTCTTATTCGAAACAAGTTTATTGGAAAGAACACAATCCTTGACTTACATTTCCTGGCCAAAGGATTTTATTTTATAGAGATACGCAATGCAAATAGTTTCAGCATTCTGAAACTAATCAGGAACTGATATCCTACTAACCATGCAAATAACATAAGAAAATAAGCCACCTACCCCAACACTTCCGCAAATGGCCTTCCTTAACCAACAAGAACGCCCCGGCAAAGTACACTTCAGGATCTTACTGCTCAGCTGGGCAGGATGGGTATTCGACTTCTACGATCTGATCCTTTATACTTTCCTGATGATCCCCATCAAAAAGGAATTCGGATTTAGCGATA
>JAPLDE010000168.1 GCA_026391855.1 Bacteroidota bacterium
CACGTCTCCTGTATTATTCTCCGCTCCTGCCACCTCACCATCGGCTTTCCCGTTCCTGATAAGCAGGGTAGCCAGGTACAGCGGGTCTTCCACAAGCCTGGAGGCCTGTTCCATGGTCAGGCCCTTGGCCCGGCGTAATTCATAAAGCTGACCCGTAAAGGCCATTTTATCGGGATGATCCTTCGGATTGATGATAATCGCCTCCGATAAATGGTTTAGTGTCCATTCGGCTGCTTTTTCATGGATCACTGCCGGGTCACCAAGCAGTATCAGTTTCGCTATTTCTTCCTTAAGCACAAAATCAGCCGCTTTCAGCGTCCTCTCTTCTGTACCTTCCGCCAAAACGATCGTCTTGTTGAGTTTTTTGGCATTGGCTCTGATTTTTCCTAAAAGTCCCATGAGTAAAGGTGTTTAGATGGTTTTGCAGAAATTTGCCGCAAAATTACTCATATTTTCAACTGAAAATATCTCGAACTTCTTTATTTATATTGATTATAAAGTACAAATAGTTCTTGTAACCTTGACAGGGCTTCAAATACTTTCGGGTCGTTAGGTTGTCAAACCCGGGCAGGGTTAATAAAATCAAAAGAATATTATCAACACCCGCTTGCAGGAGTGAAAATTTTACTGTAGGTTTGCTTCAGTAAGTTTAATTAAAACCATTAAATTATGAAAAAATTATTATTGGTATTTGGCCTGTTGCTCATGATCAGCGCAACCTCTATGGCAAACGTAAGTCAGTACAGAATCAATGACGACCAGATTGAATCATTGTTCGCTTCAGCCCAGAAAGTTGATGTACCGGTTTTAACTGATTTCCAGGATCTTGCTGGTATGCCAACGGCTGTACCTGTTCCGGTCATGAAGAAATCTGACAAGAATGCAGCTGTTGCTTTCATCCTTGCCTTCTTTGTCGGTGGACTGGGAATTCATAGAATTTACCTGGGTACGGCTACCATGACCTGGGTGGGTTACATTCTTACTTGTGGCGGTATTTTTGGTATCGTGCCGTTTGTCGACTGGATCGTCCTGCTTGTGGGATTGGTTGAGGATGACATAAGCAAATACATTGATAATCCAAAATTCTTCATGTGGTAAGAGTTAAAGGTTTTAAGGAAAAACGGCTGTTGCTTTGAAGTGACAGCCGTTTTTTTTATTATAACGAATCATTTGAGCGCCTGTTAGTTTTCTCATAGGGTTATAGTCCACATGGATCTTGTTTTATTTGCGTGGCTATGTTATTGATAATCAGTGGTACAGTCCAATTGTTGTAAAAATTGCCACTATAACTGCAAATTTTACTGTAAAAATGTGTAGTGTCACTGCAAAGAATTCCATCACCGGCAACAGAATTTTATTGCATGATGTTCCGCTGAACCCTCTTCAATGCTTATCGATATGAATAAATACCCAGGATAAACGACTTAACTTCATCATTGAAATGCATGGCCCTGAGATAGTTGCCTTTTTCTGCCAGGATAGAGGTCCTTCTCAAACCGCCAAAATACAGCTTCTGTAAAAGACCGGCACCTACCAGGTAACCCGTAAAGTAGTATCCGCAGTAAAACCCGTACACTCCGGTGGCCAGCGCTGCAAAATTCAGTAAAAAGTTAACACTGCCTTCTCCCGGGAAACCGTCGTAAACCTGGCCTGAACCAGGGATGAAGCGGGAAAAATTAACGGCTTTCTTCTCGTTAGCGATGCGCGGAAGATGACCCTTACGGTAGTGTTTTTCCACCTGTCTCAACAAACTGTCACGAATACTTTCATTCATTACTGTAGTAGACAACCATTTAATAATCAATTCTTTGGCCCTTTGGTATTGATGTCTTTCATTTTCATTCAGGATCTCCAGCAAGGTAATTTCCCGGCCGGTTGCATAGGGAGCTGAGAAAAACCGTATCTGTTCAATTTGCGAACGGACGGCTTCAAAATCCCCTCCCAGGTAGCTGGTTAATGCCTGCTGGTACCTGATCCTGGAAACGGTACTGTCGGGTAATCCGGATAAGGGTATTTCGTCCAGGTCACGACGGGCGTCAGAGAAAGAACCAAGCTGTTTATGGCATTCAGCACGGCTTAAGCGGGCAGCCGCCCTTTGCTGTGCCTCTTCCGAAAAGTAATAGATCCGCTCATACTCAATAGAGGCTTCCCGGTAACGACCCAAGGCAAAGAGGCTGTCAGCCGGCACTTTACCCCTTGATTGTCCCTTAGTTGAAGATGTTCCGCAAAGGAATATGAAGATCGAAAAGAATATGGTTATCCATCCTCTCATAAAACTCGTTGTTATGTCGCCTGGGAGCATAGGCGCTGCCCCAAATGTTACCAATATAATATAATGAGCATACCCCACCGAAGAACAAGGTCTTTACATCCAATGGCCCGTCTTTTCTGAAATTTTCGTATGTAACCAATCCTAAGGATGTTACAATGAGAAAGGCCACAATTCCCTCTCCTTTTTTACCGGCATAGATCTTGCCGCTTCCGGGTATGATGGCCGACATCAGACCGGCCTTCCACATCGATTTCTTTCTGAAAGCCTGAATGATCCTGGCATAGTCTTTCATATTCTTCTGTTCGTTCATCAGGGTATAATATGATCCGGAAAATGATGCTGACTGCTTTTCAAAACCGCTGAAATCCCTTTCCAGCAGCGAAATGCCTGCCAGTTCGAGGGAACAAAGCTCAGCAACCAGTGACCCTACCGAATCGCGGTAAAGCTCAGGAACACGTATCCCGCTGAGGATTTCTTTTGCTTTTTCTTTATTACCCAGGAACAATTCATCATAGGCAGCAAAGAATCCCGACTTCAGGTAGAAAGGTGACTGGCCGGTCACCTTCATTAAAAAAAAGGAAGAGGAATCCAGGTTCTTCAGGTTATAATGCGACCATCCCAGCAGGTAATTGAGCGTATCCTGTGTAGAATGCGACAGGAGGGCATTGTTATTCAGGCGGTTAAGCAGGAACAACGCATCTGCATGTTCATTCCTGTTGAATAAGTACTGAATAAAACCCAGCTCTTTCTGAATATCAGGGATAATAACCGGCTGGCCGGGTTTGCGGTTGGCCGGACCACCGCTTTCCTGTGAAAATCCCTGCAGGGAGAAGAGAAGCAAAATCAAACCCGTCAGCACAACCCGATTCTTCATCGCTTTTTATAGATGGCGGTCGTTTCGTGAACCTTATGATCTTTTTCATCTGCTTCCGAAGGGGAAATGTCCATGGCTGCGATGCGGTTGCAGCGCATGATACGGTCGGCCGAAAGGAACATTCCTTTTACCAGGCCAAAATCTGTGATCAGCTTCCGGCTGAATTGCGAACAGGAAGGAGAATACAGGCAGGTGGCTGAAATATGTTTACTCAGAACATTCTGGTAGGTGTACATCAACGCCCCGAAGGTCAGGCTAAGGGGATTGTATTTCAACAAGACATTACCCGAAGAAACCCACATGAAAGAACTTTTCTTCCTGTCAAATTCAGGTCTTTCAAAAGACCTGCGCTTTAATAAATCCAGGTCTGACAGGGGTTTCTGGCCGCATACAATGGAAGTCCACAGCAGCAGCAATAGAACCGGCAGCAGCTTAATCCTTTGCCCTGGCATTGATGGGTATCTTGTAATTAAAATAGTTACTATTCGCCTTCTCTCCAACCCTGATGTCGGAATAGGTGATCTTGTTCACTACAGAATCGCCCTGGGCATGATAATCCAGTTCAACCACCTTGGTCGGCATGCTGAACTGAGCATAGGAAGTATAATCATAATAGAAGATCTTCCTGAAGACTTTTCCTTTTGAGTCGAAGTAAGCGATATAGATGGGATGATAACTTTCGTGCACCAGTTCAACCTTACTGCAGAAATTCAACAGTTGGGCAGGGGGAAACCAGGTAGTGATCATGAGTTTTTCCTCAAATCTGGTGTCGGTGATAGTAAAACCCATATCCTTCATACCCAGGTCTGAGAGCTTATTGGAGAGAAAAAAATACAGCAGGCCTTTCTCGGAGTCAAATTCCGAGCTTTGTTTGGTATACACCTCATTGGTCTTTGGATAGTAGATCTTTGCCTCCCCTTTGTTGTTGGTAAAGAACAGGTAATCAAGGGGCGGGAGGTAGCGGGTAAGCATCCTGCCCTGGTCGAACTGGTAATAGATCTCGGCGTTGATCACCATAGCCTTGCCTTTATTCAGCGATTTAGCCTCCATCTTCATACTGACTTTGGTGGGATTCTGAAAAGAAGTGCTGACTGTGCCGATTATAGCCAGGAACATAAAAAACAAGATCCCCTTTACAGGTCTGACAATAAATCTGTTGAAAGAGTAGCGCATAGGTATGGTTTATGATTGGCGGCAAAGTTAGCAAGAGTTTTTATTCCGATAGCTTTTCACTTACTTTTGTGCCCGAATCCAATTTCGCCTCTTGTCTTGAGAATTCCTTTCCTAAAGCTGATCATTACCCTTTTCCTCCTGGTTGATTGTGCCGTGTTAATGGCGGGAAACCCTTCGTCATACAAGACAGATCTGATTGAAAATGAGAATATCCGCCTTTACTTTTATGAAGGGATATTGCATCTTTACCAGTTTGAATTTTCAGATGCCCAACAGGATGCCGATTACCTGAAAACCAGGCATTCCGCTTCTCCCTGGGGCCATGTTCTTCAGGCCAATATCCATTGGTGGAAGATCATAACGGGTGAAAACGAGGGAGCAGCAAAAACCGGTTTCAGAAAAGAACTTGACCTGGCGGAGAAAAAGACCACCGACAAAAGTTCTGTTGAAGGATTGTATTGCCTGATCATAGTTAACTCGTTGAGGTCCAGGTATGAACTGCTGAACAAGAACTACCTTTCCACCTTTGTTCTGCTGAACAGATCAAAGGACCTGATTCGCAGGGCTAACGGCAAAGAGGAGGAATATGAACCCTATTACCTTACCCAGGGTCTCTTCCAGTATTTCATGGCAGCCGCCCGGGACAAAATGGGATTGGTTGCCTCTTTGTTTTCCTTTCATGCCGACAGGAAAAAGGGACTTGAATACCTTGAAAGGCTTACCCATTCCGGTAACAGGGTGTTAAAGACGGAAGGCAATTACTTCCTGATGAAGATCTACCTCGAAATGGAAAACGACCCCGCCCATGCTAAAACATATGCCGACTACCTGACCACCTTTTTTCCGGGGAACCTGGTGTTCTGTTACTATAACCAAAAAATCAACCGGCTCCTGTATAAAACCCAAAATATGATGATGACCGGTAATTCCTGTAATACCGCGGGTTTCAATAATAATCAACTGACGGAAAAACAGATAAAATACCTCGGTGTTTTGCTGGGCAAAAACAAATGATTAACTTTCAGCCCAAATTTGAACACTATGCGCTTCAGCATTTTATTACCATTATTTATTGCTGCTATCCTGATTACAAGTCCGGGGTACACGCAAAAACCTGAGCCGAAAAAGACTGAAAATCAGGCACCTAAAAAGAAGCAGGAGACAAAGGAAAAGAAACAGGTGAAGCAATCCAATGAGAAAAAGGAAGTTAAGGTAAGTAAGAAGAAAAAGGAAAAAAAGACAACTACTGTTGTTAAAGAAGGCCAACCAGAGACAGAAATAAGGGCTGGACTTGGATTTTTTGCCGGTTTCCCCCTGGGTGATTTTAACAAGGATGTATATACCGGTTATGGAGTCAACCTCGACGGTGAGTATTTCCTGAGACCTGAACTCTCTGTTGGGTTAAATCTGAGCTATGCCGGTTACAAACACGATGAAATCCATATCGGGAAAGGAAGATACTCCATCATCCCTATTCAGCTCAGGGGTGCATGGTATTTCCTGGATGGTGACTTCCATCCCTTTGCCGGGCTGAATGCCGGGTTGTTTATTACAAAATCAAAGTACGATTCCATAATTGAACCAAGGACGTATGTTGATCCGAATACCGGGCTGTTTATTCATTCACCGGGGGGAGTGAAAGACTATGAAAAGAAGGCCAGTGTCTGGGGAATTACCCCGATGGCAGGTATCGTTTATAAGGTGGCAGATAAAGTATGGGTCAATGTTCATGTACGGTATAATCTCATTTTCACAGAAAAGAAATCAACGAATGTTATTGGCATCCATATAGGAGCATGTTATTCATTTGGTATATAGAAAGTTAGATAGCTATTTGCTGTTTTTAATCCGTTTTTTGCAGGGAGATACAGGATTTGTCGAAAAAAAATGTAGGTTTGAATTGATTTACGAAAAAGAATCTATGAAATTCCCATGTGTTTGAACTCACCAACAGAAATGATAATAAACACATGGGTATTCTATCTGACCATTATAATCAAAATTATTAGCAGATGAAAAGGGTATTGATTGTTTTATTGATCGGGTTATTTGCACTGGACGTGGATGCCCAGATGATGTTCAACCCCAGGACAAATGATTTCTCCGGGTCGGGATTTTCTGCCGGCGATGATTATTCAACCATGCTGAAGAAAAGAAAGAAAAGAAGATCATCGAAAAGAAGAGGTAAAAGCAGAGGCAAAAACTCCGGTGGCGGACTGGCCGTCGGACCCGGCCTGATGCTTGGGATACCGGTCGGTAATTTTGGTAAAGAAGTGAAAACAGGCATAGGGTTTAACCTGAATGGAGACTATTTCGTCACACCCCAACTGTCGATAGGTGCCGCTGTAGGATATTCCAGTTTTAAATATGACAAAAAGATCACCCTGATTGATACTGCCGTCATTGACTTCTTTACGCTTAATCTTACCGGAAAGCTTAAACTTATTCCTTTTCAGCTGAAATTCAATTATTACTTCACCGACGGACCTGTAAAACCCTATGCCGGGCTGGCACTCGGACTGTCTGTCAATAACCTTAAGTATGAGTTTTCTGAACTGACCTATTTTGATAATCCGGTTACCGGTGATCTTGATTCGGTGAACCTGACGACAAGAGTTACCGACAAGAACACAAGCCTTGCCATTGCTCCGGCATTTGGAGTGCTTTTCAATATTTCAGATAATCTCGCCCTGAATATCTGCGCCAAATATGAGATGTTCTTTATGACAGATCAGCAAAAATACCTGCTGGTTGATAAGAAAAGCAATATTATGGAAACTTACCTGGGGTTGAACTTCGGCCTGGTTTACACTTTCGGCAACTAATTAGTAATCAGTATATAATGAAGCGTCTACTACTCATCTTTCTGGTCTCTGTATTTATTCCCTGGGGCTCCTTTGCCAACCATTCCTCTTACCGAAAAAGTGCAACAGGATTGAATCTTTTCGACCTTTTTCAAGCCCAAAGCCAGCCAAAAAAGAAGCAAAACACTCCGGTAAAAAAAGAGAAGGAGACCCAAAAAGTAACTACTCAGAAAAAAGAACCCACGAAAACCACCACACAACCAAAAGAAAAGAAGAAAAAGAAAGTCGTCAGGGAGAAGAAGAAAAAGAAAGAAACAGGTACTGAAGCTGAATGGCAGTTTTTTGCCGGACCTGACCTGGCTTTCGGCTTCCCGCTCGGAAAAATCCGCGACAGCGTAAATAATGGTATCGGTTTTAATGTCCGGGGTGAGTACTTTTTAATGCCACAGCTCAATGTTGGACTGGCCACCGGGTATAAAAGCTATAAGTATGACCAGGTGCTGGTGGGCAAGGGCCATTTTTCCTATATACCCATTAAACTGACCGGGACCTGGTATTTTGCCGAAGAACAGTTCAGACCTTATGTCAACCTGGGACTGGGTGTTTACCTTGCCAAGCAAAAGTATGATGCGGATTTCTGGACACTGGTGCAGAACCCTCAGACCGGACGGCTGGATACACTCTATGAAAAGAAACATATGGACGCGAAGCAGACCAAGTTTGGGCTGACCCCCAGCGTTGGGATACTCTATAATGTTAAAGATGATTTCTTTGCCAATATCAGCCTGAGTTATGACCTGATTTTCACAGACAGGAAATCCTCAAACTTCATCGGGATCAACCTCGGTTTGATGTATAAGTTTGGTTTCTGACAGATTGACCCGGATAGAAAAAATACTAAACGGTATGAAAACAAAAAAAGATTGGCTGACCGCTTTGGCCAGTCTTTTTTTATTGACTCTGCTACCCCTGTTTGTTTGTGCCCAGACGAACCCGTTTGAAATGCTTTCCGGTCTTAAAAAGGATACGACGCCTGTTGTTCATGATACAGTTTATATCCGCATCAAACCCATACTAACCTTCAATTTCCCTGATTATTCCCCCCTTAAACCAGCTGATTCAGATTCTTTAAATGCTTCCGTTGATACATTGCCCGCTTTTTCTCCCTTTTTGTCAAAACCCCTCTTTCTCACCATTACAAAGAAGAAGGAACAGCCCTCCATACGGTCCTTTTTCAATCCTCATCTGTTGAAGGTCAAAGATTTATGGGAGAAAGCAAGAAGGAGATCCATTAATGACTGGGCGTTCCTCGTTCTGTTGTCCTGTTACCTTCTTTTCGCCGGCGTCCAGTTCAGCTACCAGAAAAAACTGGGTCAGATATTTAAAGCCTTCGGAGCAGGAAGATTCCTGAGCCAGTTGATGCGAAGCGGCGATTTTTACAAGGAAAGAATATCCTATAACTTATTCATAATCACTATCATCACCTTCCCTCTTTTTCTTTTTGAGTTAAATGTCTTTTTTAGCTTTTACCCGCTGGCACACCGCCCTTTCACAGAATTACTTTTCTATCTGGAAATCTTCCTCCTTAGCCTTGTCTTTTATTTTACCAAGGTAATTACCATTAGAATAACAGGTAATATTTTTAAAACCAGTGAGATAACTGCCGAATATCTGCTCACTCATTTCATTTTCAGCCTGATCCAGGGCCTCCTGCTGATGGGTCTGCTGCCTGTTATCATTTTTACCGGTTCGCTGGTTGTATTGGATATCTGTATCGCTGTTTTTTTGGTGGTCTATCTGTACCAGCTCATCAGGGGTTTCATCATCGGCCTCCGGAATGCAGCCTACAACATTTTATACCTGTTTCTTTTCTTTTTTACCATTGAAGTCCTTCCGGTGTTATTTTTACTGAAAATCATCAGTATACTTTCAAAGTAAATGATCAAAAATATTTTTATCTTTGCAGGCCAAATTTCGAGGCCTTGTAATGGTTTTTCTATCGATGACCTGATTTACTAACATTCTAAAAATTAGTGATATAGCAATTTTTTATTCTAGAAATACGCGCTTACATAATATCCGGGAAATTGTGAAATGTTAATTCGGACCCAATGAAGTTGAAAAGTATCCTGGTCTCACAACCACAACCCTCTGACATCGAAAAGTCCCCCTATGTTGAATTGGGAAAAAAACACAACATCAAGGTAGACTTTTTCAAATTCATTCGAATTGAAGGCGTGGAATCGAAAGAATTCCGTAAGGAAAGAATTCACCTGCAAGATTATACTGCCTTGATATTGACCAGCCGGAATGCCGTTGACCATTATTTCAGAATGGCTAAGGAACTTCGGTTTGAAGTACCTGAAACAATGAAATATTTCTGTCTTACCGAATCAACGGCATTCTATCTTCAGAAATATGTGCAGTACAGGAAAAGAAAGATTTTTCATGGGAAACAGGATTTTGCTGAATTGTATGAGATCATAAAAAAACATAAAACAGAGAAATACCTGCTTCCATGTTCGGATGTGGCTAAGAACGACATTCCCAAAATGCTCGATAAAGGGAGCATTACCTATCATAAAGCAATCATTTACAGGACAGTACCTGCCGATTTAACCAATATCGAAATTTTTAAGTACGATCTGATCATTTTCTTTAGCCCGATGGGAATAAAATCCATCTTTCAAAGCTACCCTGATTTCCAGCAGGGAGAAATGCTGATCGGAGCCGTCGGACCTACCACAGCCAAAGCGGTTAAAGATGCCGGCCTTACCCTGAATATCCAGGCTCCTACAAAAACTTCCCCCTCAATGACTATGGCCCTGGAGGAATATATCCTGAAAGCCTGTAAAAAGAAATAGTCACCAGACTTCTTTCACCC
>JAPLDE010000195.1 GCA_026391855.1 Bacteroidota bacterium
AAATGGCCATCTTATCCTTATCTTTTTTCGGGATGTTAGGGAACCCGGCAAAAAAGCGTTCGTTGTTTTGCTTGGTATCCAAATCGGCCACGAAGTCGCTGAAATCTAACTTAAATGGGGGGTTGGATACAATATAGTCGAAGGTCATCAGTTTGTCCCCAACTTTATGGTAAGGATTCAGTAGAGTATTCCCCTGTATGATATGTTGGATGGAGTGAACGAGGTTGTTCAATATCAGGTTCAACCTCAACATCGATGATGATTTCTGTGAAATATCCTGAGAATATATGGTACAACGGTCTTCACCAATGGCGTGAGCCAAATTCATTAAAAGTTGCCCACTACCGGCGGCCGGGTCGCAACAGGTTGCATTATATACCGGTTTATCTACCAAAATGGAGGCCATTATCTTAGCCACGGCATGCGGAGTGAAATATTCGGCGTATTTACCACCCCCATCTTTGTTGTAATCTTTAATCAGGTATTCAAAAATGGTGGAAAAGAAATCGAACTTCTGACTAAAAATCTTCTCGAAACTAAAATTTACCAATTGGTTGATGAGTGCCTTGCAGAAATTGTCCCTTTGGGAACTGTCAGTTATAAAATTACTGATTTCATCGAACAGGGTAATTTTAGCCCCGGTTCCAGTCTTTACGGAAAAAATTTCGTTATTGAAGATGGCAATATCCCGGAGAGTATCATCAAAGAACTTGGCGAATTCTTCCCGGTCTTGTTTGTTGTATAAATTGGAGAGATAATGTTCTCTTTTGAGTTTCGCACTGTCAGGATTCATCCGTAACAGTAACATTTCATACTGTTGGTCGGTATATTTGGCTATTGTCTGTTCCCAATTTTCTGCCTCCCGAAGTTTGAGGTCTAATAGCTTTACCTCATACCCAAACTTATCATTCATGAACTTATAAAGGAAAACCTGAGTAATGATTTTAAATTAATTTCAGTCATTCCCTAATCCATATGAGGTACAGACACCCTTCAGGTTATCAATCAGTTCTTTTGTCTGTATCGAAAAATCTAGTGCTACCATGTGTTTACTCCCTGAAATTCGTTCAAATACTCTTTTACCAGACAGCTATTAATGAATTTAGCTGATTGGGGGTCTAACTCAATGTTGTTATTCCCGAAACTTCCTATCACCAACTGAATCATCAAATCGTTGAAATAACTTTCATTATTCAGTATTTTCGTATTTATCAACACCTTATCATCAGCCTGCTTCTTTATATCCATCAAGGTACCACAAATTTCACTTTCCCGTTTAGTAATATTCCCTCTCTCTACGATACGTTTGTGGATGCGAGCGTATTTGGCATCGTTTTCATATTTGGCTTTCAATAAATTATTCTTTCGGTTGAGTTCGGTTACTTTATCCAATATCTGTTGAAGAGAGCCAATATTATTCTTCATTTCCTCCTGAGTTATTTCATCGAGGTTTTTCTTTTTGAACAGGCGGGTCAGTTCATCAAATAATGAAACAAACTCAGGATCATTCTTATCGAATTTACCGCCCAATGCTTCCCGGGTTTTCCTCAGCATATCCTTTAGTTGGTCGGCAATAATCAACTCTTCTTCAAAAATCTTACGGAACATGAAGATTACATTCTCCAAAGCTATGTTCAGGATATTGGTAGTATCCACATTATTCTGTAGCGACAGCTTAAGATTAAGCATATCCAAATGCCGTGAAGCCTCACCATAGAGTTGATTCAATTTATGGAAATCAACTACCTCCAACAAATCATAATGTCCGTATAAGCGGATGAGGTTGTAGAGGTTCTTGGCATTTTCCAACGCATTTTTTATGTCAAGAACTTTCGTCCGGTCATCAATCTGAGTGATTTGTTGAGAAAATAGCTCCGCATTGTTCAGGTCGTAGTGGAATAGTTTTTCCTTAATATCCCGGATTTCATCTTCAATCTCCTCCTTGGATTTAAACAGGTTGGAATAGTACTTCATTTCATCCCCCAACTCACTTTGTAGTTCTTCGAAATAAGCCTTGTTAGTTTTATCGAATTCACGACTGATGTCCGCAAAATCAACTACAAAACCGTACCTGAATTTTTTATAGGGACGATTGACACGGGTTAATGTTTGAAGCAGGTTATGGTCTTTAATGAGTCGACCGATATACAACTTTTTCAGACGTTTGGCATCAAAACCCGTGAGTAACATATTGTACACAAAGAGTATATCAATCTTACCGTCTTTAAAATCCTCAATTTCGTCCTTACGAGCATCTTTATTCCCGACATCGTGTAAAATCAGGGAAGCAGTCAGGTTCTTTTTCAACTCCTGCTGATAACTGTAATATTCAGCGGTAGGTTCAGCAGCCATAAGATAGGGTTGAACCTCTTCTATAACCTTTTGTGTTGGGTTGTACTTACTGATAAAAATATCAAATAACCTTTTAGCCTGGTCGGCACTGTCACAAACCACCATCGCACCAATTGTATGGTCAGCAAATCGTATCCGGCTTTTGATGAAGTCCTGAACGATGTATTCCAACATTGGTTCTGTAAATTTGGGATGGGCGTATATGATACGTTTGTCAGCATCACCTTTCAGGATTTCGACCTCTTTTAAAGCTTCCTTCAGTTGTATCTTATAGGTGGTCTCAATGTCTTCCCGGATAAGTTTAAGGGTATAACCATCAGCAATTGAAGCGTTGTAGTAGTATTTATGAATGTAATCACCAAAAGTCGCTTTGGAAGTTCTGTCTTTACCAATTAATGGAGTTCCCGTTAACCCGATGAGAATCGCGTTTCTATCAGAACTGAAAAGATTCGCCAGGAAACTACCTGTAGGGTTATACGAGCGATGGACTTCATCTAAGAAATAAACCCGTTGTGTACTGATGTCATAATCATTCGCTCTTAATACGTCAGTGTCATCCTTAAACTTTTGAATATTGACTACTGTAATTTCCTTTTTGCCGGAAAGATTATGGATGGCCTTCCTTAACCTGAAATTATTGAGGAGTTCATCTTTAGAATTCACCATATGAACAACCAAACCCCGGTTAGTGAACTCACGTTTAGCCTGATTCATCAGGTCAATTCGGTCAACAATAAAGTAGAATTTAGGGACTATTGCCTTACCTTGAAAATAATCGGTGAGATACTTCACATTATAATAGGCCAAGGCCGTTTTGCCGCTTCCTTGGGTATGCCAGATAATACCTTTCTTTAAACCCTTATCCAGTGTTCGTTCGATTGCTTTAGTAGCGAAGAACTGTTGGTACCGCATAATATGTTTCTCTAACCCTTTCTCCTCCACAACATAGGCGATACTATATTTCAACAGTTTGGACAATCGGTCTTTGCAAAACAGTGAAGTCAGAATCCGGTTAGTAGGACTGTTTGGGTCTTTATTGGTAATAAACTCCGGCGAGTGTTTAATGATAGGTAGGTTATTATCTTTCAGAACATAGTTCTCCATTTCATCATCCTCAGAGTTCAGTACTTGAGCCAAATCAAAGTGTTCCTCCTCTCTGAAACAATTAAAGTTAGCAGATGAGTACGATGTTGAAGAATAGAACGCCCCTAGGATGGGTTCGATGGATTCATTGTCGTACTCCATATTATTAGAGAATACTAAAACCTGAGATATGTTGATGAACTTACGAAACTTTTTGTTTTTGAATCGGGCATTAATCCGGTCTCGTTCCGCCAGTATCCCCTCCTGATTATTCGGTTTTTTGACCTCAATGAACGCCAAGGGCATACCATTTATTAATATGGTAATATCCGGTCGGAACTCTTCATCTCCATTTTTATATGGCAATTCAGTTACAACATTGAATGAATTGTTGTTGAAATCCTTAAAATCAATAAGTTTAACTCCGGATGCAGCAGTTATCATATTGTAGAAAGCCTCACCTAGGTCTTCATTATCCAACGCCAAGGTAAGATTCTCGTACAACCTTTTAAGGTCAACTGGGTCTAAATCAGGATTAATTCGGAGGACTGATTCATTAAAGATGTAAATGAAAATATTGGTATTAACATCCCATCTCGCCTGAGACAATGGAATATAGGTATACCCCAAACGACAAAGGTGAAGTATGGCGGGAATTTTTACCCTCGTATTTTCGTTGAAAGCCATAGGGTCTGTGTTTGGGGTCTATATAGATAGGGGTAACGTAGGATTACAACCTGAATTTAGCCAAGTATCCGACAAATATAGCATTCTTTTGGTTTTGAAAGTGGGAGGTTCGTTGGAAAATCATCCTTTATCGCGGAGTACAGAAAGCCTGGATTTCAGATAGTTTTTCGCGCTGGCATAAAATCAATCCCTGTCTTTAATAAGTGATACCAATTCGGCCATGGAGAGTTTGGCCGGTTGGTCACTTCCTTCAAGCAGGGTATCAGCCATGTCGCGTTTGGTATTGTGCAACTGGATAATCTTTTCTTCGATAGTGTTTTGGGCGACTAAACGGTAGATAGTAACCGGACGGATTTGTCCGATACGGTGTGCCCGGTCGGAAGCCTGGTCTTCAACAGCCGGGTTCCACCAGGGGTCAAGGTGAATGACATAATCAGCCGCGGTAAGATTCAGCCCCAGTCCGCCTGCTTTCAGGCTGATCAGAAAAAGATCCCCGTCTCCGCCCTGAAAGTTATTCACGCTTCTCTGGCGGTCAGGCTGGGAGCAGGAACCATCTAAGTATTGGTACCTGATACCCAATGAGTCAAGTGCCTGGCGAACGAGCGCAAGATGAGTTACAAACTGACTAAATACCAATGCTTTATGTTTATTTTCTATTAGTTCGGCAACAATTTCAAGAAAGGTGGATAGTTTAGCAGAGCTTATGTTGATTTCAGGATTAACTAAAGCAGGGTTGCAACAAGCCTGTCGCAGGCGGGTGATTTCGGCTAATGCTTTCAAATGTTTTGCCCCTTGCTGGCTGTTGTCGCTTTCTAAATTTTCTATTGCTTGCCGGCGTAAAGCTTCGTAGAAAGCCATTTCTTCGCTGCTGAGTTCAACTTTCCGGATGATTTCCGTTTTAGCGGGCAATTCTTCCATTACCGAAGATTTTGTACGTCGCAGGATGAAAGGGGCAATCAGTTTTTTCAGGTGTTTACGGGCATGATCATTGTCGGGTTTGATAAAGGTATCGGTAAAATGGGTGAGTGAGCCCAGCAGACCGGGATTGATGAAATTAAACAGATTCCAGATTTCGCCCAGGTGGTTCTGAATGGGAGTTCCGGTAAGCAGTAAGCGAAAAGGAGCCTGCAATTGCATGGCGGCCTTTGAGGTTTTGGTTGTGTAATTTTTAATGGTATGCGCTTCGTCAAGCACGATGGTAGCAAAAGGTGTTTGGGCAAATGCTTTTTCTTCTGATTGAAGCAGTCCGTAGGAGGAGATCAGCAAATCCCCGGGTTCAAGGGTTTGGAGTGTCTGTTCACGGTTTAGGGTTGAGAGTGTCTTCACTTTCAGTGAAGGTGCAAATTTTGCTGTTTCACTTATCCAGTTGTGAATCACCGAAACCGGGCAAATGACCAGGGCTGCCCCTTTATGAGATCGTTGCAATAGTATTGCCAGGGCTTGAATTGTTTTTCCCAATCCCATGTCATCAGAGAGGCAGGCACCGGCATCCCATTCCGCCAAACGCGATAGCCAACGGAAGCCATCGGCCTGATAGGGTCGCAGGTCGGCCTGCAGATTCGCAGGTAATTGTCTGTCAGTATTTTGCACTAAATCCAAACGCTGTTTAAATTCTTTCCACGATTTGTCGGTTTTCAGATTATCGGCTTCATCGAAGAAATCACCAAGGGCTACGGAGGCAAACTTATTGATGTATACTCCGTCTTTCCCTTCGGTTGAAAAGGTATGTAACTCATCTAACTGTTTTTTCAGGCGTTCGCTCAATGCCAGAAATTCACCGGGCTTTAACTCAATAAAGCGGCCGTGTCCTTTCTCAGTGAGTTGGAGCAGCTGTTTGACAGTCAGTACGGTATCCTCGTCAACTTTCAATTCGCCTTGAAGTTCAAACCAATTGGTTTGTGTTTTTATTTTCAGGTTGAGGTTGCTGAAATTAACGGTTCCTTTTATTTTAAATCTTTCTCCTTCAGGCCATTCCACGATGCAAATATACTGATGCATGGCCAGTATATCTAACAGATGAAGCGAGTCCAACGGGTTACCAAAAGCGATTAAATCGTCATTCATATCCACGCTTTCGAGGGACTGGATCTTTTCTAACAGTATATAAGCAAAGTTCGATTCCAGGTCCAGGTCGCGGGTTACCTGAAGCTGTTCTCCCCTTTCACTGGCAATCAGAGTTTTTCCTCCTTTACCGGGTTTGCAATAGGGTGGATGATTGCCAAATGGTTTTGCAAATAATTCAGCTTTCAATCCTTCACCCAGGGGTAGCAACTGAACCCTGATCCGTGAATCGGCAATCACTTTTTTAAATTTCGTGTTTTCAGATACTGACAAATCGGAATGGACCAGGAAATGGGAGCTAAAAATGCCCAATACCTGCATTAATTTTTCTTTTCCATGCTCCGGAACAGTTATCTTCTGTTGTTTAATAGCCTCAATTACAGATCGTTGTTTGTCAGTTAAATCATAAATCTTATAACGTGTATTTGTCTCTTTTATAACTATCAGATTTTCTGAAGTTTTGCTGATATCCGTTGACAAAGTGTACCCTTTCGGGATCCTGGTTACCTGGAGCACAGGTTGAGCGGCAATTAATTCGACAGAAAGATCATTTGTCCCGTTCAGGAAAACATAAGGATGACCTATAAGCTCCTTTATTGCATCATTCTCCAGATAATACTCATCAGCGCTATAATAACCACTCGAATATTTTACTTTTCGGGCAACCAGTAAATCCTGCTGCGTCATACCTTCCACATTACCCTGGTAGAATTTTTTAAGGGCAATATTTCTGCCTGATGACCATGCACCCTTGGCGGTCAGGGTTTGTAAAACAGGTTGGATATAAAGACCGTTAAAGTTCACGAAATAAACCACCCTGTATTTTCCTTGTTCGTCTTTCCCTGAAGCATTCCCTTTCCCTGAACTTATTGACAGAAAAGCATTTAAAGCTTTTTCCCATTCTTCCTGCTTGGAAATGTATGAAAGGGCAGGTTGGAAATTGAAATGCTTTGCTATTTTTTCGTATAAAGCAATGGTTTCTTTATCGTTGACCCATTGTTTCATTACATATGCAGCCTCATAAGCTAATAGCCGGTAACCGCCTGAATATGCTTTGTTTATTATACGTAAACCGTTGATTATTGCACTATTATCAGGCTTCCCTTCAATAAGGTAAAATACCAGTAAACTTATCAGGCTATGGTAATCGTTATTTACCATCTGGATGGAAAACTCAAGATTATTTCGTGATAATAAAAGATTCTTTTTATCATTAAAATAGTAATAGAGTATTGGTCTAAAAATTTCATCTCCCTGAAAATAGTTAATTTTCTCCAAAAAAGGTTGAATTTTTTTGAATACGGGTGCCGATTCCTCAGGTGTGATGCGTAGAAGAGCCACGATGTAGTAAAAAGCATCATGCAGAATTGCAGGTAATTGTGAGCCTTTGTATTGCGAACGTTGGACTTTTAAACCTTTTTCAAAATGGGTTAACGCTGATTTTACATTGCCTTGTAATAAAAATGTGATCGCAGTCAGAAAATAACTTGTAATCTCATTTGAATTGACATTAAGGGTCTCATTAAGATTGCCAAGGTGAAAATTGAGGAGTACGCTAACAGAAGGCAGTTTTTCAATATTTTGAGGAGATAATTTTGTTTTTATATCCTCTATTTTTCTAAATCTGAGATTGGTTTAAGATCAGATAAATGTTCATTGATTTTGTTTTTAAGTAATTGAATGATAATGTTAATGTTAATTATTGAGAGATGTTCTCTGTATGATTTATTGTTTAATAAAGAAGCCATGGAATGACCAAAATCGGGAAAACCGGTAACTAAATACTTTTTTTCCGCCTCGGGATAATTTTTCTTGTCAAAAAGCAGGCAGAACAGTAAATCCCGAAGATTTCTGGTGAAGGAATCCCTGTAATAAAATCTCTTTTGGCTTCCCATGGCAATCTCCCATTCCTTAAAAAAGCGGCTCAGTTGGGGAATCAAATCAATGAGGAATCCCGGAGAAACAGAAAAGGCACCGGAATAGGGAGATTTTTCGAATAAACCATGCTTAAAGGCATTATCCAGATAAGTCGTGACTTCCCTTACCGTTACTTTCTTTATGCCTGTTATTGCCGAAGGAAGGCTATAACTATAAACTTCGTCGGCGCTAAATGCGGCTACATGCAATACGAATTTCTCGTTGTCTGGCAGAGAATTGTAGTAGTCAATTTGCTTTTGATTCATGGTTGAATGATTGAAATAAAAAAATGGCTGACATTAAGATTTCAATTTTTTCCTTAGGGGACCTTCGTTTTCAGAGGCTCCCTTGTACTAATAAGTGATGAGGATTAAAGAGATTATTCACTCAATAGCTACAAGATTATTTTTTACGGCCCAGATAAAAAGCTCGGTGGAATTACGTACGCATGCTTTCCGCAAGATATTAGTGCGGTGGACTTCAACGGTTTTAATGCTGAGAAAAAGCTGATCTGCAATTTCCTTTGAAGTACGACCCTTACATATTAATTCCAGAACATCTTTTTCCCGGTCTGACAGCTGGTCAGGATCGTACTTCTTTTTACTGATTGCCCGTGAGGCGAGTTTTTGTACGATCTCCTGGCTGAAATAATTTCCTCCGTTAAAAACTTCTTCAATGGCTTGCTGCAATTGAAATTTATTGGATTTTTTCAGGATATAACCTTTAACCCCGGTCTTCATCATTTGAATGCAGTGCATTTCATCCGTAAACATGGTGAGAGCAATGATCTTTAAATCCGGGATGATCTCAAGTGCCTGAATAGTGGTCTCAATACCGCTCAGATCAGGCATTTCGATATCCATCAGGACTATGTCCACAGGGGATTTCTTTATGAAATCAATGAAATCACGACCATCTGATGTGTCGTAAATGACGTTGAATCCGTCGATCTGATTTAATACCATCCTGATTCCATCACGGAAGAGTGCATGATCATCAACAATTGCAATTTGTATTTCATTCATAATGTACCGGTACTTCAAAGTTTACCTGAATACCTTTATTCTGTGAGCTTTCAATAACCAGTCTGCCCCCAAAGGTTTCGACCCTGTTTTTAATGTTGATTAAGCCCATGCCCTTCGACTTGTCCAGATTTATTTCACAACCTTTTCCATTATCGGAATAGAAAACATACAATACTTTATCTCTGCATGTAATATTTAGAATGATACTTGTAGCATTAGCGTGTCTCATTGTATTGTTCAGCAATTCGGTAATACAGCGATAAACCATTAGTTCTTTATTCAATTCAAACCTTTCGGAGAAATCGGATGTCAGATCCACTTTAATTCTGCTGTTATTCATTAATGGTACTAAAAAATCATTTAATGCGGTGATTAAACCATGATTTTCAAGTATATACGGACTAATATTATGAGAAATACGGGAAACTTCGTCAATAGCGCCTGAAATAACCTGATGCAGCTTTGTTTGTATGACCTCCCTGTCAGGTTCCTTAGCATCAGTATATGCCTGAAAATAATGATTTATAGCCGACAAAACAGGTCCTAATCCATCGTGCAGATCCCTGGCGATACGCTTCCGTTCGCTGTCTTCGGTTTCTATTACAGCTTCAATCAGTTTTTGCTTAATAAATTCTTTTCTCCTTAATCTTAAATATAAATACGTGAGAATAAATGCAATACACAGTATAATCAGGATTATAATAAGGAAAGTAAATTGTTTTTTATGAAATTCATTTTTTTGTTCTTCCTCCCTTAGCTTTTGTTCCTTGGTAAAGAGGTCATATCTGGCAGATTGTTCGTTGATCTGATTATTCATTCTGTCAATAAAGAAATCACTCTGAAGCTGATAGCTTATACCTAAAAAATCGAACGCATCCTTATAATTTCCGGTTAATTCGTATATCTTGGCAAATTGCAGGTACAGCCGCTTAAAAAGATTCCTGTTTTCCTCTATTGCACAAAGATCTGTGGCATCAACAACAGCCTGAAGAGCAAGTCCGAAGTCCTTTTTACCGATATAAATGTTGCTTTGGGTGATCAATGTGTTCATAGCGCAGAACAACATTCCGGTTTCTTTAAAATTCTTTTCTGCACTTAAAGATAATTCCAATGCTTTATCATACTGTTTTTTTTTGTTAAGTTGAAAACTGAGTTCATTTTGAGATAAGGCGAGGTTTGCTTTGCTGTTTATTTTTTCTGATAGAGTAATGCACAGCTCAGAATATTTTATGACCGAATCGGGGTTGTTGAATTTTTTATTACCCCATTCGTTATAAAGGGCAGCCAGTCGATTATATGCATAAGCCCTGTTAAGATCTGAAACACGTCTACTGGACAATAATTCGTTCAGCATATCAACTCCTTTTTCGAATTCCTGCTTTTGCCTGTATGCTTCACATAAATTGATCAGACAGTTGTCTGCCTTTTCGGAATCTTTTGCTACAGTATCTATGGCTTTCATTAGCAAGGGGACTGCTTTATCAGGCATCGACCGTTCGAGGAATTTCCTGGCAGAATATAAAAGGGAATCATAAAAACCGAGTGAATCTGGGGGGGTAAACATTCGTTTTTCAAGTGCCTTTACCTGATCCTTATTGGCATATATTACCCTCAGCCTTAAATAATTGATCTTTGCTTTTTGAATTGGGGACAAGTGTTTTTCATAAAACTCCAGTCTTTTCAGGCATTGTTTTGAAATAGTAACATCAGCATTAGTTTCTGTAAGTCCTCTTTTATAAATACTATCAAACTCAACACCTTTGTCAAAATGCTGACTAAAAATCTTCCCTGGGGGGAAAACGCTGAATATGAATCC
This sequence comes from Bacteroidota bacterium, assembly GCA_026391855.1. Classification (GTDB taxonomy): domain Bacteria; phylum Bacteroidota; class Bacteroidia; order Bacteroidales; family CAIXZF01; genus JAKLIX01. The sequence continues at coordinate 10,942 of JAPLDE010000195.1, forward strand.
AAGAAAGAATAATAACCTGATCCTTTTGTTTGCCATAAGAAGTATCTTTCTTATCCCGAAAAATAGTTAGAATTCATATTACTTATTACAACACATCCCAATCTTTGGGGAGAATGAGTGACTCCCAAAGGTGGTTTCTACATTCATTTCAAATATATTACTTTTTTTAAAATGTACCATGGCGAGCCGGAAAATATCCGGGGAATTATTATCGGATCATCATGTTTTCTATTTTTGACTTTTATTATAAAGATATTAAATGAAGACAATTATTTTGCTTTTCCTGCTTATTTCAGCGTCGCTTTTCGCAAATTCACAGGTCATCAAACTGACATTCAGTGCTTTAAATAATGGTCAGCAAGCCGGTATCGACAGTATCAGGATCATTAACCTGGACCAGGGCGGAGATACTATGCTTTACTGGCCGGATTCTGTTCTTCTTTTGGGTTATGTTGGTAATCCTGAAATTGAAGGGAAGACTGTAGAAGGCTTCTCTCTTCACCTGATCGCGTCAGAAGGGGAAACAGACATGGTAAAGATCAAGGTAACGGTCCCGGAGGAAGGGTTGGTTGAACTGGTTGTTTTTGACCTTTCAGGCAAGATGTTAAAGAATTCCTTATCAAGTATCAGAAAGGGGATGCATCTGATCAGTTTTACACCTCCCAAAAAAGGATTTTATGTCGTTACAGCCAGATGGAAAACAGAAACCAGGTCGGTGAAACTTGTTTATTCCGGCAGAA
>JAPLDE010000082.1 GCA_026391855.1 Bacteroidota bacterium
CAATCTGTCGTTCATACAATTCCTGGGAACTCCTTACCGATATCCATTCCCCCAGGGCCATGGAGATAGCTCCCGCCAGCAGCCCTGCAATTCCGGCTATCAGTACTTCTTTTCCGCCTATCGTGGCTCCCGAAACACCCATCACCAGGCTGAAGTTGGATACAAGACCGTCGTTGGCTCCGAGCACGGCAGCCCTCAGGGCATTGCCCCCGACATTGCGGTGCTTTCCTTCTACCTTTCCCAGCTTCTCCCCGCTCAGCTGACTGATGGACATGAGGATGTTTACATGCCTGTCCTCATTACCCGCAATGGTCTCTCCTTTCTGATTTTTCTTCACTACGGCAGCGTTCGACAGGCTTTTCTCCGTATCAACCAGCACACCCAGTATCAGGTTATACCCCAGGTGCCTGGCCAGGAAAGCCAGTATCCTGGCCCTGGCTGAAGCTTCCGGCATCCCGGTAAGCAGCTTCGCATTCCGGGCAACTTCAAGAAGTTTCCCGGAATGGATGGCTTCGATCTTAGACATCTCCCGGTAAAAACCCGAAATCTCTTCGTCTTTTTCAAGGGTAGAAACCAAATGGTATAAATAAGATGTATCTACCTCAACCTGAAGGCTTTTGAGAAGCTTTTTATCGTTCATAAAATTTTTTCTTAGGATTAGCTAATTAACCTTGACAGGGTTCCAATAAACTGCCCAATGCCCACTGCCTACTATCGACTTCTAACTGCTTGGTAACGTGAACATTAGGACACGATGTATCGTGTCCCTACAGAATTTTGCCTACTGCCCACTGCCCACTGCCTACTGCCTACTGCCTACTGCCTACTGCCTACTGCCTACTGCCTACTGCCTACTGCCCACTGCCTACTATCGACTTCTAACTGCTTGGTAACGTGAACATTAGGACACGATGTATCGTGTCCCTACAGACTTTTGCCTACTGCCTACTGCCCACTGCCCACTGCCCACTGCCTACCGCCTACTGACAAAGGGTGCGCTTCCGTGGTAAAAACTGTCTTCTCTAAATCCAACGTACTTTCGGGTGCGAATAAAAGATAAGCATATTTTAAAGTTTCAGCAAAGAAGAAACTCTCCATATCATCTTCTTTTTCAAGAGTTTGAACATTTTTTAAGGCAGCAAAACCCACTTCGGTCCTGCAATGATATAAAATATTGTTGATCATGCTTTGACCCATGTTCAGGTATTGTTCCTTTTTAGTGAGACGGTAAAGGTAGAAGCAGCTTTCGATGTTTTCGGGCCGTAAAGGGTAGTTTCCATAAATAACGGTATCTTTCCGGAAATCAAACTCTTCGGGTTCCAGGTTGAAACGGTTCCACATATAAAAGTTGCCTTTCTGAAGATTTTCGGCCGTATTCAGGTCTCCGGCCAGGGCCATCAATCCCGCACAAAAGGCATCCAGGGCACCGTAAAGGGAACGGGTCTCCCTGCCGGTTTTCATATCTACCCTTGTCATGAACCACCCATACGGCATCGGTTGCACCAGGTAATGACTGATCGCTTTCTGGGAGGTTACCCATGCATCCCTGAAGTCTTTATCGCCAAAAAGCAACCAGGATTTAAGCAGGTATTCGAGATAAGAGTCAATCCTTGCCCCTATCTGGCTTTCAGTATTCAGCCATTTGCCGGTCTTCACGTCAATCACCGTTCCCACCAGGCCGACTGGACTTCTTCTTTTAAAGACCTCCATGGCTGCTTTCTTTGCCGTTTTGTAATAAACCGAATCGCCCGTCAGCTGGGTAAGTTTCCCGAATTCCAGCATATAGGTACCGATCTCTGCAGGATTGCTCGCCGGGTCACGGGTCTCACCGGTCACCAGGTTCACATAGCGGTAAGGCATGCCGGTAGGGGTCCTGAAGGCTGGAAGAAGCCTCTTCCCCAGGTCTTTGGCCAGGTCGAGGAATTTCTTTTCATGGCTGAGTTCATAGGATGAAAGTAGTCCTCCCAGCATACGGATGCTGACCTCGAACAACTGAACCTCCATGTCCACCGCAAAGTTCAGTTTTTCAAAGATAATTCCCTGAGCTTCAGCAGCTTCCTCCTTTAACCCCATCAGAATAAAAGTATCGTAAGCATCTACCGGGGTCATCAGCAAAGAAACTTTGTACCAGTTACGACCGGTTTTACTGATGGGTTGCAGGGCATCATATCCCCAGGCGTAGGTCTTATACCCCTTCCAGGCAAACTGGCAGGCTTCCCTGATTTTGTCGCATTCTGCCTTCTTCTGTTCAGGTGTAAAGGTTTGGGAAAGCAGGACACCTAAGGGTGCCACCATCAAAATAACAAGAAATAATAAACAGATTGATAATTTTTTGCATGGGGACGGACTGCTGTGCCTCCCCTCAAATTCCCTGTAATCAGCCATATTTTTTTTCATTTCCAAATTTCCAAATGATCACATTTCCACATTTCCATATTTCCAAATCTTCAAATCACCAAATCAGCAGCATCCTTCCCCGCAATCACAGCTGGGTTCCGTCCCCCGTATCATCCCGTTGATCACCCCCGCCGCACAACCTACACCCGACTTCACGAAAATTGCACCTTCAGCACAATTCATCATACAGGCACCACATTCGATGCAATGATCCAGTCTGATGATATGTGCCTTACGTTCAGTTACTTCGAAGACATTTCGCGGACAAACCGTCACACAAAGCCTGCAACCGTCGCACTTTTCCACCTCGAGCTGTAAGGAGACAACATTTTTGATATAGCTCTTTATTGGATATTCGAACATGATAGTAACGCTGATTTATTTTTATAAGAACAAAGCTATGATATAGATAATCAGTCCAATAGCAGCAAACCCGATCTGAAAAGGAACAGCCCTCTTTACCTCAATTAATACCCCGCTCAGATTGCTGATGGGAGAACTCCCCGTAAAATTCATCACAAGATAAGAACATGCTGCCACAATCATGAAAGCCCAGGCGACCGGGAAAAGTGGACTCCAGGTGATAATGCCGCAAGGAAACAGAAGGAAGGTCAGGACCAAACCCGTGAATCCGCCTTTCAGTGAAAACGCCCGGAATGGAATAAAGGGCAGGAACAGGGGTGTGAGAAAGGTTCCTCCCAGGTAAGCAACAGTAAGACAGATAATTGCATTACCACCCTTTTGGATAGCCAGGTCGATAGAGTAACCGGCTGTATTTAATCCGGAAAGAATAAAAAAGAACGCTGAAGTAAAGACAAGAGATTTGAAATTTACCGACATCTCAACCCCGGTGAGGATCAACCGGTCATACATTCTAAACCGGGCCTCGCGCATCCCCGGCTCAATAGCCATGGATTTTGCCAGCCACGGTTTGATGTCGGCGGCACGAACCGGTCCAAAGATAACATGAAACACCTCGTTTAGTTTCGTCATTTGTATTCTCCTGACCAGTTCTTCCGTTCCAAAACTCCCCTTTCCGCCGGCACACCATACATTAATGCCACGGGTATCCAGAACCAGGATCCATGCGTCGATCCCATTCAGGGCTGTACGCAAATGATCGAAACTGAGCTTGTAATTGGCTGTCACAAAAACCCGGGAGGTTTCATCAGGAGAACCAACACCATAAAGACCCGCGTCAATTTTATAGGTATTCCGGTTAATTGCCCACCTTGCTTTCATGGCGCCCAGCCGGTCGGCCAGGCTCCAGCGGGTGGAAACAACAGGTACCGACCTTTCGACGGCTATTTTCTGCTCCAAGGTGAATCCCTGCCCCTTCATACTACATGGTTATTAGGAAATAAAAGCCAATGATCAGTAATAACACGCCTCCGCCATATTTAATATAGACCGTGATACGGTCCATCCGCGCTGAGATCTCTTTCAAACCCAGACTGATCCCTGCCATACCGATAGCCAACGGGAGGCCGAAACCCAACCCGAAGGCAAAAAGTATCAATGCCCCCCAAACAACACTGTTCTGAATGAAAGCCGTTCCCAGCGTTAGTGAAAAAACGGGATTGCATAGTGCATTGCACACCGTGGAGGAACTGGCCAGCACAATCCCGAATACCATAGCTGACCATAAACTTTGCCGGTTGTATTGCCGGGAAGGTTGAAAGAGAGATATACGGACAGGCAGCAACTGCAAGGTTACCAACCCGAAAAAAATGAACAGTATTCCGGCAACCAGCTTCCAGTATTTGCCTATCCCTTCCATAACGAGTTTTCCGAACAGGCTGAATACCACCCCTGTAGCCAGCAAAGTGAATACAACACCCACCAGAAAAAAAACGGAGGCGATAACCAGGTTTTTCCGTTTACCTGCTGAAGCAATAGCTCCGGTATAACCAACAATAGCCGTGAATACAGGCACATTACAACAAGAAGTTAAAAGCCCGAGTAACCCCATTCCCATGGCTGTGACCAGGGTTGCCAGACTATGGTCTCCTGATTGAAAGCCTGATACCCATTCCTCCATCTTATTTCTTATCAGTACATTGGGTGGTGTCGCTGCAACAACCTTTTGAATTACAGCCTGATGCCGGTTTTGCGGGGTTCAGCAACCTGAAGGCGATGATGCCGGCAGCCAGGATTACCACGGCGAAAAACACAATATTTTGCCAACGGTTACGCGATCTGGGTTGGCAACAAGAGGGATCACTACAACTGCAGCTTTCTTTCCCGCTTAGTTCTTTGTTGTTGTTTTCTGTTGTCATAGTTAAAGCAAAATTTTGATTAACAAAAGTAAGGGTTCTCCCGGTATGTTTCACAGGTAATCACGTGTGAACCGGCACAGAAAATTTCCGGGGAGCTTATATTTTCTTCAGATAATATTTCTGTTGAAACCTCAACGCCACATTCACCAGCGCTATCATCGCGGGCACTTCGGTCATAAGCCCGATCAGGATCAGCCCGTACATGCAGTCAATATTGAACCAGAGGAAGAGTATAGTCAGCAGGAACATCAGCACCGGGCTGATGATACAGAAACTTTAGCCGTTTGTTTGCAGGCATAACTATTTCTTTATGTGGTTGTTATAGAAATCTGAAAAGCCAACTTTGATCTCATCCCTGATCCTGCGATACTCATTCAGGATGTCGTCCTCCGTTCCGGTGGCATCGGCAGGGTCATCAAAACCGATATGAAGCCTGTTTTTAACATCCCCTGTAAAAGCCGGACAAACCTCTTTCGCTCCGCCACAAACCGTGATGACATAATCGAACGGCTCAGCCACAAACAGATTGACATTCTTCGGTTTGTTCCCGGAGATGTCAATCCCGGCCGAAAACACTTCCAGCCCCGCATCCAGCGACCTCAAATACCCTTCAGCCATCTGACTCCTGCACGAATTCCCCGTACATAATATCAGTATCTTCATGTTCTTTATTTTTTAATTGTCAATTGTCAAGAGAGTTACTGATGGCCGAACGGTAAATTCTGGGTGAAAATTGCAAGGGTCTGCCGGGTGCGACAGGGCCTTGGCGATATCGGCAAACTCCTGAAGATCAGCGCTGAATTCTTCTGACTTATTGTTTGACATGATCCTTTCTGTGTTTAATGTTGCAAACATACAACATTACCCGGATCATTTACTAATGATCAATCCTTTTTTTAGATTTTTCTTTGGGTGAAGACAGGCATCAACCGTAATGATAACCTGATTTGGGCGGCTGTTTAGTATATTATTTTAACAAGGACGCGACCCTAGTGAATGATTTTTTGTTTTACAATATAAAGAATCACCTTTGAAATATAGAAAGTATAGTCCTGATTTATATGGTTTAAAATCAATCATGTAATTTCTTTTACCGTTTTCGCAATTTTGGTGTAAAAGCAATTGCCCCTGAAGGTTAGTAATTTCAATCGTGCCATTTGATATTGGCCTGATAGATTCTATTGTAAGCATATCTTTACTGGGATTGGGATATATTTGAATGGGGTTAAGCTCTGAAACTTCAATAAACCCCACTGTATTTAAACTAATGTGAACAGGTCTGCGGATCAGCGCCATGGGTGGATATCCTGGACCGGTACACAAGGAATTATGTGCCCGGCAGATGTAAATACCGGTATCGGCATAACTGATATTGTTAAGAAATAAGGTATCTGTATTGTCAGGGAGGGTCATAACTTGCCCATTATGTATCCATGAATAAGTGGTAAATTGACCCAAAGTACCTGCATAAATTTGATAATTGGAACCTGGTGAAAGTACAGTGTCGATTCTCGTTTCGGTGCTATCCTGGGGAGAATATTTGAAAGACCAATATCCAACAAAGTGTGGTTCAATGTCTTCAAAAGTCATTCTGTTATTTTGAATCCATAAAGCGTCTAATAGCCAATTTACGCTCCAGGGTGGGATTCCTGATAAATGGTTATTGTTAAAAAATAGATTCTGATAGGATGCAACATCTGCCATTTCATTGGGAATATCACCTTCAAGTAAATTGTATGATAAATCTAAAAATGAAATCTGGTTACAGTTTGAAAGTGAAGACGGAATTTGACCGCTAAAATGGTTATGACACAATCGCATGTCCCTCAAATTAGTGCAATTACCAATTTCTGGTGGGATCGAACCAGATAATTGGTTATTTTGAAGATCCAAAAACCTAAGACTGTCAAGATTGCCAATTTCTGGAGGTAAGAATCCAGATAGGTTGTTTTGAGGTACATCAAATTCGATTAAATTGGAACAATTTCCGATAGTATTGGGAATAATTCCTGTTAAAGAACAATTACCAATACCAAACCATTTAAGGGATGTTAATTAAAACAAACTAACTGATAGTTCGCCAGTTAAAAGGGAATCATTAGACAATCCAAGACTTTCCAATGCTGTGAGTTGCCTAATTCATTTGGTAAAGTTCCTGCTAAATTGTTACTATTAATTATTAACATAATTACTCTATTTCCATCTACTGTAACCCCATACCACGTATTCACCGGTTCAATAAGCCATCCGTTGTTGTTATACCATTCAGGACCTCCGGTACTGTTGTAGAAGGAAACCAAGGCGAGAGAATCTTGTATGAGTACCTGAGTATAAGCAGCTTGTTGCTCTACGCCGGATACAATAAAAGACAGGCAAAGAAGTACTGTTCGTCTCATTCTCCTTAATTAGTCCTTTTATAAGGTTGCAGGATTTCAGTCAGTCAATATCCGTATGTTCATCCGGAGGTTATTGACAGTAACCCCTGCAACGGAATCCTTGTTAAGAATCCTGATTCTACTCCTTGCTCAGCTTATTCAGCTTCTTCTCCATCTCCTCCACCTTGGTCTGAAGGGCGGTCATAGCTGTTTTATGCTCATTCTTCAGGTCATCCAGCTTTTTGTTTAACGGGGGAAGGACTTCCTGCATCATTTTCTGGTTTTCGGCCTTCGATGAACCCAACTGCGCCTGCACATCCGTTTTCAGGGTATTCACCTGCTCCGATACCCGGTTCTCCTGCATGTGAATTTCACGCTGCAGCTTATCCGCGGCTTCATTCATCTCCTGCCTGGCTTTCTCTGTCTTGCTTTCTATGCCGTTGATCTGTTCGGCAAGCGAGGAATACCGGTCCTCAAACTTTTCCTTAAGGTCATCTGCCAGGATCCGGACACCATGCAGCCTTTTCCTGAGCAGGTAAAAGGCAAAAAGGATCAGCAACGACCAGATGACCATCAGGATCAGCCCCGACCAGGCGATTTTATGCCAGAGATGCATCCTTTGCCTGATCGATTGAATGTCGCTGACAGTGGCGTCTGCCCGGGTCATCTTCACCTTTATGCTGTCATCCCGCTGATTCAGAAGCAGTTCCAGCGATTTGAACCGGGCCGTCACACTGTCGTTGAACTGGGTCTGTCGCGAAAGTTGCTTTTTCAAATCACCCTGTTTGTTTTTCAAACCGGTCTGACCTTTCTCTAAATTGGTGATCCTTGATAGGGTGGGGTCCTGATTGGCCTTTTGATTGCCGCCCTGTCCAAACATAAGGACCGGGACGAATAGCATAAGAAAACCTATGCTGAAAACGACAAGTCTTTTCATGGAATTAGTATTAGAAAATTTTGTATATAATAAGCCCGAAAGATAGTGAAAATGAGAAAGGAAATCAAGAGGAAGTTGAAGAGGTGATAAAGGTGACAACTTGAACTGAAGTCCTCCCCCTC
>JAPLDE010000070.1:0-5750 GCA_026391855.1 Bacteroidota bacterium
TACCGGGGTTATATACAGTATCCCTTTATGCCGTTGATTCCAATACATGCCGGGATTCTGCCAGTCACTCCATCATTGTGAGAAGTACGGTTTTTATTCCCAACACCTTTACCCCGAACGGGGATGCCATAAATGATGTTTTTAAACCCGATGGAGTTATTGAACCAATTGAATACCTGATGGTTATCTATAACCGTTGGGGTGAAGAAGTATTTTCAACTATTCATTATGAAATACCCTGGGATGGCAGGGTACAGGGACAGGAGGTGGATGCCCCGGCGGATGTGTATGTTTACCATATCCGGATCACTGATAAAAACGGTGAAAATTTTGAATTCAGAGGCTGGGTGTTCCTGTTAAGATAGGATCTGCTTTCCCTTTATTTTGCTGATGGGATACGGATGATTTTCCGGTGGAAAGTTCCATCCGGTATAACGACTTTGATAAAATAAACGCCACCCGAAAGACCAGATAAATCGAAAGACACCGTGTCATTTTGTGCCGTATTATGTTGTCTCAGGCAGATATTTCCCCTCACATCGGTAACCACCATCTCGCAGGAGGCAGTTGCCTTTCCAAGCCCGGTAACCGTTACCCTGTTGCTGAACGGATTGGGAAAGATGTTTATTTGTGACAACTGGCTTTCTTGCTCATTAACACCCGTGGCATCCTGAAAAAGGGTGGCCAGTGAATAGGTAACCGGAGTGTTCAGGTAGGCAGCCTGACCGTTTGTGTAAACAGAGAGCCTGAAAAAGTCCTGCTCGGGTGAATACTGCATAAACTGGAGGTTCCAGGTGAGATGCGAGTAATCCCTCATCAGGTTCCACTGGGCATCCAGATCGAGTCCGGTGCCGTTGCCGATATGGCTTTTCACTGCGTTATAGCGGGTGCAGAAATGGAGCTGGTTGTTCCTGCCAATCTGGTAATTAGCGGTATACAGGTTATCGCCGGGCATGCTGTCGGGCAGGGTATTGTATCTGAAGGTGAGTTTGGGAGCCGTCGGCGCCAGTTCCGATACCATGGCCACCAGGGTATCCTGTACCTGGGTTGAACGGGCCAACGCGCTCACGATATATCCATCGGCAAAACCATTGGTCTGGGTCATCAACACCGACCGGACATCCTGCACATTGTTGCTGCCGTCGCCGTTAAAATCATTCTTCTCCAGGGCTTCACGCAAACTGAACCAGACCGGGACATATTGCTGGCCCGGCGTTCCCACCGCAGAAAGGTCATCCATCTGGTGCTGGAACACCCCAACATCCTGGTTAAAGCCCGACAGTGCCGAAAACATACCGGCAAAACCCACCAGGGCCCATTTCTGCTCATCGGGTTCTGAAGGAAGATGGATCACCATGACCTGGTTGTTGATCAGGTTGGCATTTACATTCCAGTCGAGATGGCGGGTAATGGCCGATTCGCCCGATAAGGCCGTCCCCATGGTGGCATCTTCCCAACTCATCAGGCTGGAACATCCCATCCCCAATTTTTTCTTGGCAACCGCCATCACGTCAAGCAGCGAATTGGCGACCAGCAGGTCGATGTAATCCAGGTTGCCGGTATTGGTCTGGGAGGCGTTCATCCCGTCAATAATGCCCTGGGCTTCAATCTTATATAAAGTATCAATAGAAAAATCATTTGGATTTGAAACCATATTCCGGGCCGAAGTATAACTGCCCCCCAGCATTGGTTTCACGTAATTAATGGCCAGCACCGAGATCTTTGCTCCCAGCAGGTAACCATAGGCATAACCCCTTTCCTGGTGAGTTCCCCAGAGCTTAACAATGGTAATGCCATTGGAAGTGCCTATGATTACACCATTCACGGGCTGGGCAAAAACATTCACCGTTAAGAAGAGGAAAACCAGTGTCAAAATTCCTGCTAATTTTCTCATAATCATTAATTTATAAGACATTCTTTTGATGGTAATAAAATTACTAAAGATTCAGGCAGAAAAGTACATCTTTATATTAAAATTGATTAATTTTGATGAAGAACCTAACCTGGATATATAACACCCTCATTACAAAATACATATTAATCAAATGAGGTAACAGGCTGCTAATTGAAAATAAGACAGTAAACTCAATTAAATTGCACTGAATCATAAAGTTATGTATTATTTCTATTGTGCTCTATGTGCCTATTGTGGTTCATTTTTTTCACCACATAGGCACATAGTGTACATAGTGAAAAGCTCGGTGACTAAAAGTTTATTTTTTGCTCCGGCCAACTCAGAAACCGTTTTTTGAATCTACTCCCCGGTGAATCTATCCGAAAACTTAAAAAAACACTCTATATGATGAACAAATCACTAATTATTATCCTTGGAATTCTTTCTGTACTGCCTTTTACTGCCTACTCACAGGTGAAGGGAACAGCCACCGACAACCCCTGTGCCTCCGTATCAGGAGGATCGGTAAACGGACAGGTGCTGTATGACAATGCCCAACTCACACCTCTCGGTTCAACCTGGGTATATCTTCAATCCTTAACAAGGATCACCCTCGATTCAGTAATGACGGATGAAGCAGGGAATTACCATTTCTGCGGTCTGGAGAACACCACATACCGTTTCGCCTTTAAGCCCTTAACTCCGATTGGCGGGATCACCAACGAAGATGTACAGGATATTTTCATGGATTATATGGGGTTTGGCACACTCAGTCCATTCAGGCAGCTGGCAGGTGATGTCAACAGGAATCAGTATATAAACAGCACCGATGCCATGCTGGCTTTAAGGAGAGTTCTCAGCCAGATATCTTCCTTTCCAACCGGTAACTGGGTGTTTGAGGATCCTTATGTAGTCATCCAGGATGGTTCATCAATCATACTGAATATCAAAGGCTTGTGCACCGGGGATGCCAATGGAAGCTATGTTCCTAAATTATGCAACCCTATTTTAACGATAGCCGATGCCGGTCCGGAACAACCGGGAGTTGATGCCACTATAGCCGTGCTGGCCGCTAACAGCCCCGGACCAGACGAAATTGGTACCTGGAGCGATCCGAGCGGAGGAGGATTGGGACAAAGCCCGTTTTCCGATGTCCACAACCCGGCTTCAACCTTTACCGGAATGGAGGGTCAGCGTTACAACCTTATCTGGACCATTTCCAATGCCTGCGGATACATGAACTCCGACACTGTTCAGATCACCTTTAACGTCCTGTTCAATTGCGGTGATGACCTGATCGACGACCGTAATGGGATGACCTATCCAACCGTAAGGATCGGGACCCAATGCTGGATGAAAGCGAACCTGAATATCGGGGGGATGATCAATTCCTCCCAGAACCAGGCCAATAACCCCAACATCGAGAAATACTGCTATAACAATGATAAGTTTAATTGCGATCAATTTGGAGGTCTTTATTCCTGGAACGAGATGATGGGATATTCCACTACTCCCGGAGTTAATGGGATTTGCCCGGCAAACTGGCATATCCCCACCAACCAGGAATTCTGCACCATGTTCACCTATCTCGACCCGACTGTTTCCTGCAGTACCATTGGCTGGACAGGGACCACCGCCGGCGGGAAAATAAAAGAAACTGGAACCAGTCATTGGCAATATCCCAACACCGGAGCTACCAATTCCAGTGGTTTCACTGCTCTTGGCGGAGGCTACTGGAGCCGGTATACCGGTATCGGGGTTTTCTATTCCTATTATTGGACGGAACCTTTCTGGACTTCCACTGCCTCATCCTCGAATGAGGCTTATAATTATTATGTGTATTATAATAATTCTGCCGTCAATCATAAGACCAACCAGAAAAGCGATTGTATGGCTGTAAGATGTATAAAGGATTGATTTTGTGATCAATATTAATAATCCTTAACCTAGGTTATCCAATCCAGGTAATTTCCCTGGTGTATCACCTGGAACCCGGCTTCCGGATAATTTTCCTTCCAGGCCTTTGGCGTTTTGTGATTGGGGTTTTTCCACTTTATCTCGGTTGCCGTGAGGTTTGAGTCCCGCTCCTCAATATAATCAATTTCCTGTTGGTCATATGTCCTCCAGAAATAGCTATTTACCAGGAACTTACGGTAATGGTTAAATTTTATTCTTTCGCTGATACAATAGTTTTCCCACAGCACACCTATATCCTGGCGAAGCGACAGCGGACTGAAATTTGAGATAATAGCATTGCGTACACCATTATCCCAGAAATACCATTTACAGCTTTGGGTCACTTCTTTTCTGAGGTTGCGGCTATATCCCCTGAGATTATGGATAATAAACACTTTGCTCAGCAGATCGAGATATTTTTCGACTGTAGTTTTGCTCATACCAAGGTTGCGGCTCAATTCCTGGTATGAAACCTCACTGCCTAGCTGAAAGGCGATCAATTTAAGCAGATCAAACAGTTTATTGCTGTTCTTTATTCCCTCAAGAATGAGAATATCTTTCAGCAAATAAGTACTGATGAGGGTATGCAAATATTCCCTCTTTTCTTCGGGAGAATCGCTGATAAAAACTTCAGGATAACATCCGTAAATCAGTCTCTCTTCCAGCCGTTGCCTGGTTTCCAGGAGGTTCTCCTGTAAACTGAGTTCCGATTGTGAAAACGGGTGCATTTGATAGAACTTCACTCTTCCGGTTAATGGCTCCCCTGTCTTATTCAACAGATCAAACCCGGAAGAGCCTGTGGCAATCACCTTAATTCCCGGTAATTCATCAACCATTAACTTCAGAATGCGGCCGATATCAGAAATTGACTGAGCCTCATCAATGATCAGCAGATCTGCATCACCCATCATCTGAAGATAAGTATGAGAATTTCTTTCTCTGAGCATTTCGCTTACCATACTTTCTTCCGCATTCAGAAAAAGAGATTTCCCTTCATATTCACGCCTGATTTCCTTGATAAGGAATGTTTTACCAACCCTCCTGGCTCCCAGCAGTAGTGTAACCCTGTTTGGAACTAACTCATTGATTATTAATTTCTTTAGCAACCTTTCAACATTTTCCATGATAATAAAAACATTAATCTGGTAACTTACACTGGCCAAATTTAGCTAAATTTGGTCATTTAACTGGCCAAATTTACAAAAATTACATTCAAAAAAAGGCTGAGATTCTCTTTTAATTTAGTTGTGGAACGGGAGGGTAAAGAAGAAAGTGCTCCCTTTCCCCACTTCGCTTTCTGCCCAGATCTTTCCGCTGTGTTTCTCGACGAATTCCCTGCAAATGATCAGACCCAGGCCCGAGCTGGGCTCCCCTTCAGTGCCTTTGCGGTTGGTATTTCCCTCAATGTTATAAAGGTCGGCGATCATGTTATTATCCATTCCGATTCCGCTGTCTTTAACGGCTATCCGTACCGAATTATCGATCAGGGCAATGGCTGAGACTGTAATATGCCCGTTCCTGGGTGTGAATTTAACCGCATTGGTCACCAGGTTGCGGAGTATGGTACAAAGCATATTTCCATCGGCATATACCATAAAAGATTCCGGCACCTCGTAATGAAGCGTAATCTCTTTACTTTGGGCCGATTCCAATACAACCAGCATACTCTCAGAGATCTTTGTCATCAGTTTTACGTTAGAGGGATCGAAAGGGATGAGATTACGTTCCAGGCGCGACCATTCCAACAGGTTTTCAAGAAGGGTGTAAAGGCTTGAAGCCGAATTTCTCATGCGCAAAGCGATTTTCTGGATCTGTTCCAGGTTCAGGCTCGGCAATTCCTCGGCCATCATTTGTGTATATCCCAGAAAGGCACTGAAGGGACCCCTTAAATCGTGGGCAA
>JAPLDE010000070.1:5774-11067 GCA_026391855.1 Bacteroidota bacterium
ATTTCATCTTCAGCCAGTTTACGCCCGGTAACATCACGTAATGCTCCTTCATGATAAAGGATATTACCCTGGCCATCAATCACATGCCTTCCATGGTCCTCCACCCAAAGCTCCGAACCATCCTTTTTCATGAGACGAAAAACAGCTATTTCCTCCAGGTCTTTCTCCAGGGCATCACTTTCACGGTCTTTTTCAACAAAATATAATTGCGATTTGATATCAATAGCCAGCAACTCTTCTTTGCTGTCGTATCCAAGCATTTTCACCAGGGCCGGATTCACGTCGAGGAATTTCCCTTCATGGCTGCTTCTGTATACCCCATCGGTCATCGTCTCAACAAGGGTACGGTATTTATCTTCGCTCCTCCTTAAATCTTCCTCAGCCTGTCTGCGGCTGGTTATATCTTTATCAACACCCCTGAAACCGACAAGGTTCCCGGTTTTGTCAATGATGGGAAAGCCATTGGTTAGCAGGCACACCTTATGCCCATCCTTATGAAGGTTCCAGTTTTCCAGGTCTTTGATGATTCCCTTTGTCGCTACTATTTGCTGGAAATATGGACCCAAATGCGCCTGTTCCCCCTCCGTCATTAAATCAAAGGGAGATTTACCAATGATCTCCTTTGCCGTATAACCCAATATTTTTTTTATACTTTCTGAGGAATAGCTATAGTTCCAGTTCTGGTCGATCTCCCAGATCCAATCAGAGGAACTGAAAACGATATCCCTGAACCGAGCCTCGTCCTGGCGTAAATTTTCTTCAGTTTGTTCCTTTTTGATGATCTGGCGTAGCATCATAATAAATGACAGGATAAAGGTCCCGATAATCACCAGGATGAGAACCAGGATACCCATCAGCATTGTTTTCGACCGGTGTTCTATAACTGTAACATCACCGGAAGTCCGCTTGTCGAACATCACATAGAACTCATCGATGGGTTTCATAATGCCGGCCTTTGTCCGGTGATAAGCCTCATCGTTCATCAGCCTGACCGCCATCTGCCTGTCGGGCTCTTTCTTAACGGTATAATGGCCGGTTCCGTCATCAAACAACCCCTTCATGGCGTTCATGGCTTTCTTTTCCACATTCACCAGATCATCCGAGTTCCGCTGTGCCTCTGACAGTTTGTCAAACTCGGCTTTAGTGAAACCTTCCCTGATCATCAATTGTTGAAGAGAAACAAGCTTTCCGTCGGAACGGGGTTTCTCACCTGGTTCAATCACCAGATCCCAGTAAATCTGGTTATAGTTCACCGGGCGCGGACATTTGCCATTACGTATATCCAGCACCCTCCAGTACTGACGTTCAAACTCCGGGTTACCGGTAGCCACATAGGTTCTGGCCATCCGTGTCAGATCGTCTGAACTCTGACGAAGCTCATCGGCCAGTAACCAGGAATGGAAATGGACATCACGGCTGCGGGCCACATCTTTCTGATTCTGAAAAAGCTTGATAGTCATCATGCCCAGGCCGCAAACCAGTATAAACTGGATGACGAACTGGATCAGGAAATACTTCTTTAATGACATCTTGTCCCCATCTTATTTGTACTCATCAGTAAAGATATAGCTTTTTTTCTCAATTTCCGGCATCTCTTCTACCTGCCGGGAATCAATAACTAGTCAATAAATTCCATGAAATTGGCCCGGTTTATCAGCCTGAACTCACTTCCCTGATAGGTTTGCAGAAATAAAGCCGGAATTTTCGTTTTCCGGGCAGAATATTTAAACTCGTATGCAACAATTTTCCCGTCAATTTCCTCCAGATAATCAATTTCCTGCTGTTGGTGGGTTCTCCAGAAAAACTGACGGGCGATTATTTTGTTTTTCTGCAGATATTTTTTTCGTTCGGTAATACAAAAATTCTCCCATAACTGACCTGTATCATTTCTTAATTCAAGAGAATTAAATAAACCAATCACACTGTTTCGGATACCGTTATCATAAAAATAAACTTTAAACTTCCTGTTTATTTCCTGCCTCAGGTTACGGCTGAATCCACCAAGCCTGAAAACAACGAAAGCCTTTTCCAGCAGATCGATATAATGTTCAATTGTTTTCCTGGCCACACCCAGGCTAACAGCCAGTTCATTCACCGAAACCTCCTGCCCCACCTGAAAGGCAAGCATTTGAAGAAGCCTGATCAGAAAGGCAGGTTTCTTCAATTGTTCAAAAGCGAAAATATCTTTGAAGAGGTATTTACTGGTAAGATTATCAAGCAACAGGCGGGCCTCCGGTTCATTTTTTCCCGCTATCTCAGGATAATGTCCGTATCGGTTTTTATGATCTGACCTATTCCCTGAATATACTGAGCTTCATCCAACACCACCAGCCGTGAATTACCCATTACCTGTTTTATCAGAAGCGGGTTATTCTGCTGAAAAACCTGCATAACAGACAGAATTTCACAATTAAAGTAGTCCTTTGGGTCGCCGTGTTTGAAAAGTAATTCTTTAACCAGGGTAGTTTTACCAACCTGTCGTGCTCCATAAATAATAATTACTTTACCTCTGAAAAGCCATTCTTCAATAACCGGTTGAAGATTTCTCGGTACTATTTTCATTAATTTTGCTACTTTGATAACAATTTAGAATACTAACCCAACTTGCTTTTCGAATATTTTCTCTGTAAAACAATTTGATTTCAATGATCAGAGGGAACCTGCATGATGTTATCCACGGTGTGTTTGTGAAACTGAAGAATTTCATGTAGGTTTGACCTGCTAATATTTGACTATCCCGATAGAACGAGGAATCTGACAGGAACGATTAACTAATCCTTTGGTATGGCTATCAAGAAAAGTGAACTCTACAGCTCCCTGTGGAAAAGTTGTGATGAATTGCGGGGCGGTATGGATGCTTCCCAGTATAAGGACTATGTGCTTGTGCTTCTGTTTGTTAAGTATGTTTCTGATAAATATTCCGGACAAAGGGATGCCTTGATCGAGGTTCCAGTCGGGGGTGGTTTTTCGGACATGGTTGCGTTAAAGGGAACCAAGGACATAGGGGAAGGAATGAATACAATTATATCCAAACTGGCTGAAGCCAATGACCTGAAAGGAGTAATCGATGTTTCCGACTTTAACAATGAAGACAAGCTGGGCAAAGGGAAGGAAATGCAGGACAGGCTCTCAAAACTGGTAGGGATCTTTGAAAATGAGAGTCTCGATTTTAGCCGGAACAGGGCTGACGGAGATGACATCCTGGGTGATGCCTATGAGTACCTCATGCGTCATTTTGCTACTGAATCAGGCAAAAGCAAAGGCCAATTCTATACACCTGCCGAGGTTTCCCGTATCATGGCAAAAGTGATCGGGATAAACCAGGCTAAGAGCCAGGAACAGACCATCAATGATATGGCTTGCGGGAGTGGTTCACTCCTTTTAAAAGCTGCCGATGAATCTGAAACCGGGGTTACCATTTATGGACAGGAAATGGACAATGCCACCGCTGCTCTGGCCAAGATGAACATGATCCTTCATGGCAACCCGACTGCTGAAATCTGGAAGGATAATACCCTTTCCAGTCCCCACTTCAAAGATGAATACGGCCAGCTGAAGACTTTTGACTTTGCCGTTGCCAATCCTCCTTTCTCTACCAAAGCCTGGAGCAATGGATTTGATCCTCAGAATGACCTGTATGACAGGTTCAAAGGATATGGTATTCCTCCTGATAAGAACGGGGACTATGCCTTCCTTCTTCACATGATCAGGTCTTTGAAAAGCCACGGGAAAGGGGCTATCATCCTTCCTCACGGGGTTTTATTCAGGGGTGGTGCAGAAGGGGTAATCCGCCGGAATATAATCCGTAGAGGCTATATCAAAGGAATTATCGGACTTCCTGCCAACCTTTTCTATGGTACCGGTATTCCCGCCTGTATCATTGTTCTGGACAAAGAGAATGCCGATGCCCGGAAAGGGATCTTTATGATTGATGCCGGCAAGGGTTATATAAAAGATGGAAATAAAAACCGTCTCCGTGAACAGGATATTCATAAAATAGTGGATGTGTTTAACCGCCAGCAGGAAATGCCCAAATATGCCCGCATGGTGAGTGTGGAAGAAATTGAAAAGAATGAGTATAACCTGAACATTCCCAGGTATATAGACAGCCAGGAGGAAGAAGACATTCAGGATATTGCAGCTCATTTGCTTGGGGGGATTCCTGACCATGATATCAATATTCTGGAAAGCTACTGGAAAGTGTATCCCTCTCTGAAGGAAGTCCTTTTCTCCCAAAGCGAAAGACCCGGTTACAGCGTTCTCACCATTGAAAAAGACCGGATCAAGTCTGCCATCTTTTCGCATCCTGAATTTATTGCCTATACCCAACAGATTGAATCTGTGTTTACTGCATGGAAGGAGAAGTATATTCCCATTCTCACCGGCTTAAGCAATGGGTTTAACCCGAAAAAGCTCATTCATGACCTGGCAGAAGATATCCTTCAGGCCTTCAGCGACAGGAATCTGATTGACAAATACGATGTTTACCAGCACCTGATGTCATACTGGAATGAAACCATGCAGGACGATATTTACTTCATTACTGCCGATGGCTGGAAGGCGGAATTGTCCCAGGTAAAGGGTAAAAAGGATGAATGGGACTGCGATCTGTTACCCAAAAAACTGCTCATCCAGCATTATTTCTCAGAAGAACTCAGGAATATTGAAACTCTTGAAGCAGATAAAGAACTGATCATCAGCAGAAAAGAAGAGATTGAAGAGGAGCATGGGGGCGAGGATGGATTTCTGGAGCCTTATAAAAATGACAAGGGGAAGATCAGCAAACCGGATGTTCAGAAACGGCTGGTAGCGTTAACCAAAAGTTTTGCCGGGAACTTGTTTGAAGATAAAATACAGGACGACAATGCCGGTGATGAGTTGCAAATTCTATCTGAATACATAAAACATTCTGAAAATGAATTAGTTCTGGGTTATAAAATAAAAGATGCCAGGGCAGCGCTTGAGAAAATGGCTTCATCAAAATACCGGGTTTTTGCAGAGGAAGAGATCAAAGAGATGGTAGTGATGGAGAAATGGATGACAGCCATTGAGCAGGATGTAAAAGACGAGTTACAACGCATCAGCCAGCGCCTGACCCAGCGTGTAAAAGAGCTGGCAGAACGTTACGAAACTCCATTACCGGCTCAACTGGATGAAGTGAAAGCCCTGGAAGAAAAAGTGAATGCTCACCTGGCAAAAATGGGATTTGTATGGAGGTAGAGAATCCACGAAAGGGACTAAATCCCGGCTCCCCCGGGGAAAAAGATGCTATTACCGGAAAAATCCGGGATGG
>JAPLDE010000231.1:0-345 GCA_026391855.1 Bacteroidota bacterium
TTTACTAGTTTGGTCGACTCTGGGAAAATAGCCAATTGATGTTGCATAACCATTATTTTTGTGCAAATATCCGACATTTTTATTTGCATCAAAAATACTCGCAACTACCTGATTTCCAATGACCAGGTCAGGAGGTCTGAAGTTGATGAAATGAAGTACTGTAGGCAGTGGGCTGTGGGCAGTAGGATTTTGTAGGGACACGCTACAGCGTGTCCTAATGTTGACAACCCATGCAGAAGGCAGAGGACAGTTGGCAGTAAAAAATAAGTGTGCAAGTGTGCAAATTTGAAAGTTTGCAAGTGTGCAAGTTATAGTTATTGGTTGTCAGTTAATTAACTAACTGGT
>JAPLDE010000231.1:360-10790 GCA_026391855.1 Bacteroidota bacterium
GTACACTGGTACACTGGTACACTGGTACACTGGTACACCGGTACACTGGTACACCGGTACACCGGTACACCGGTACACTGGTACACCGGTACACCGGATCACTATTTTCTCTTTCCCCTCTTCACCAACTCATAAGAATGATCTATAAGCTCCCTGATCTGCGGATCATTAAGTGTTCCGTCGATGATCAATGTATTCCAGTGGACTTTGTTCATATGGAACCCGGGGATGATACAGGGGTGTTCCTCCCTCAGGCTGATAGCCCTTTCCGGGTCACATTTCAGATTAATGGTAAAATCCTTATTCAGAGAGGTTAAGGCAAACATTTTCCCATTTACCATGAAAACCAGGGTCACCTGGTCGAAAGGAAAACTTTCTGTTACATCGGGTTTGGAAAGGCAATACAGCCTGAAACTTTCAACATCCATATTATTGATTTTTAGATAGTTAACTATCGGCTCCCCCAAATGGGGGAGCCAGAAGGGGCCGCAGGGAAAGATGCACTAAGGTTTTCACAAAGAAAAATAATAACTGGCAATCAGAATCTTATTTCGCAGATAGCAATTCCTCGATTTTCAGTTTCATCCTGTCAAATTCTTCCCTTTCGAAAAGCCTGGTAAGGAAGGCAATATGGCCCTCTCTGTCGATGATGATATTCCGGGTGACCCCTGCATTTTTCTCGGCATATTTTTCAAAAATGGATCCGTCGGGATCCAGCAGCAAGGGGTAAGTAATCCCTGTAGCCAGAACAAACCTTGCCATTTTTGAAGTATCTTCCTTATAATCAATGCCTGCCAGAAAAAAAGAAGGGTCATTCCCGTGTTTCTGCCAGATCTCCTTTTCGATAAAAGGCATCTCTTTACGGCAGACACTGCACCAGCTGGCCGTGAACTGAAGCATGACCACCCTTCCTTTCAGGCGGCTCAGGGTGGTGGTTGTACCGTCCGGGTATTGAAGGGTAAAATCCGGGGCGGGATCACCAACTTTTACCATATGCTGAGGGTTTGCTTTCTCCTGGCTGAAGGCCAAAACAGGCAGCAGTATGAATAGAGAAAGGCTGGCCAATACTTTCATTAGGAGAGGGATTACCATATTAATATAGTATCAGAAAATACACCTTGTTCTGAAACCAACTGATAATTATACAGTAAAAAACAACTAAATAAGAACGAATACAATTGAACGGGTAAAAGTATACAAATCCCGATGGAAAACGACTATTGTTCAGGAAATTGATTCTCCGGATAAATCGTATCTATCTGGCTTAGTGGCCATTGATTTTTATAACCAGGGGTTTTTTGGTTATTAACTACCTTCTCTTTACTTTTGCCCTGACTGGCTGAGCATCGCCTCTTGTAAAAGAGTATTAACCAAATTAAATAATATGTCACTCAGACAAAAAACCCAAGACCTGAAACGCCGCATGCAGGAAGCGCTTCAAGGGGGTGGTTCACAGGCTATTGAAAAGCAGAAGTCAGGCGGAAAAATGACTGCCCGTGAACGTATCCTTGCTCTTCTGGATGCAAAATCTTTTCATGAAGCGGACCTTTTTGTTGAACATGCCGGAAAAGATTTCGACATGGACAAGAAGTACCTTCCGGGAGATGGTGTTATCACGGGAACAGGAACCATCGGAGGCTATCCTGTCTGCATTTTTGCACAGGATTTCACCGTGGCCGGCGGATCGCTTGGTTATATGCATGCCAAGAAGATCACTAAAATTATGGACCAGGCCCTGAAGATGAAGATCCCCCTGATCGGTATCAACGACAGCGGGGGTGCACGTATCCAGGAAGGGGTCAACTCCCTGGCGGGTTACGGTGAGATCTTCTACAGAAACACCCAGGCCTCCGGGCTCATCCCTCAGATATCGGTGATCATGGGTCCATGCGCCGGCGGGGCTGTTTACTCCCCTGCCCTTACCGATTTCGTCTTCGTGGTGGATAAGATCTCCAAAATGTTCATCACCGGCCCCGAAGTCATAAAAACAGTACTCGGGGAAGAGATCAGCATGGAAGAACTTGGCGGTGCCCGCGTACAATGCGAAATTTCGGGAAATGCCCACTTCTTTGCTGAAAGCGAAGCCCAATGCTTCGACCAGATCAAACAGCTCATCACCTTCATACCCTGGAACAACGACAAAAGAGCAGAATCTTTCCCGAAAAAGCCACCCAAGACCAGGCAATACAAGATCGACGACATTATGCCTTCGGAACCCAAGCAGCCTTATGATGTGAGGGATATTATCCGTGCCGTGGTCGACGATTCTGAATTTCTGGAAGTAATGGAACTCTTCGCTGCCAATATTGTGATCGGCTTCGCCCGCATCTCAGGGGAAACCGTCGGTATGGTAGCCAACCAGCCACTTTATCTGGCCGGAGTACTGGATGTTGATTCTTCAGATAAAGCAGCCCGGTTTATCCGTTTCTGCGACGCCTTTAACATCCCGCTTGTTACATTCGTCGACCTGCCGGGCTACCTGCCGGGCATCGACCAGGAACATGCTGGAGTGATCCGGCATGGCGCCAAGCTGTTGTATGCATACTCCGAAGCAACTGTTCCTAAAATCACCGTCATCCTTAGAAAAGCCTACGGCGGAGGGTATATCGCCATGTGCTCCTCCCACCTGCGGGCCGACTTCGTCTTCGCCTGGCCTACCGCCGAGATCGCCGTCATGGGCCCGGAAGGTGCCGCCAATATTATCTTCAGAAATGAAATAAAAAATGCCGAAAACCCGGAAGAAGTCAGAAAACAAAAGATAAAGGAATATAAGAAGAAATTCGCAAATCCTTATGTAGCAGCTGCTTACGGATATATCGATGCCGTCATCGAACCCGCAGATACCAGGCACTTCCTGGCCCATTCCCTCGAGATCTCCAAATATAAAACGGTACGTCGTTCACAAAAAAAACATGGCATTCCGCCATTCTAAGCCAATCACACTATGGAAGGAAAAAGCGACAAAAGTCCGTATATCATGCTTGCCCTTGAATTTGACAAGTACAAGACAATGCCGACGGCAAAGCACCTGAAACGAAAATCATACGAACCCATCAATAAAAACCTGATCACCGCCTTTATTCCGGGAACCATTCGTAAGGTCACGGCCAGGGAAGGAAAAAAAGTGACCAAAGGGACCTTGCTCCTGATACTGGATGCCATGAAAATGAACAACCAGCTTTTTGCCGAACACACAGGAGTGATCAAAAAGGTCCATGTAAAAGAAGGGGACCAGGTGAGTAAGAACCAGGTTTTGGTGGAATTCGCCTGAGGATCAGAGCTTTATTTTCTTAGGGTCAAAGATCGTATTGGTCTCTTCAATGAAGAGGAGGATTTCTTCCTTGCCCAGCGATGTTTGTGAAGAAGTGATGATGGAGGGTGGGAGTTCTTCCCAGTAGTCCATCAATTTAGTCCGGTAAGCGTCAATATGCTGGCCAAGTACTGTTTTGCCGAGTTTGTCGGCCTTGGTGAACAGGATGGTAAACGGCAGTTCGTTTTCACCCAGCCATTCCATAAACTCCAGATCGTTCTTTTGGGCTGGCAAACGGCTGTCAATCAGCAAAAAAGTACACAGCAGATTTTGCCTGCTTTTTAAATAGTTCATGATCAGCGGAGCAAAAGTTTCCCTCACGGCCTTGGAAATACGGGCATATCCATAACCGGGCAAATCGGCCAGATACCAGCAATTGTTGATCAGGAAATGATTGATCAGCCTGGTTTTTCCCGGGGTAACGGAGACCTTGGCCAGGTTCTTTCTGTTGGTCAGCATATTGATGAGAGAAGATTTCCCTACATTCGACCTTCCGATGAAAGCATATTCCGGTAGCACAGCCGCAGGTAACTTCCTGTAATCTTCCGCACTCTGTATAAAGGTTGCCTGCTGGATCTCATGTGCCATTATGGTTGGAATTAGGGCCCGTACTATTGTATGCCCAGGTGTCTTTCTTTTTTATTATAATAGATATCTTCAATCCTGATCATGATGCCGGTCTCCTCAACCACGCCGAAACCCGGGTTGGCAGCCGTTCCAAAGGTCCGCATGGTCGATGAAAGATTCATATATGAGTTAACCAGGGGTGGAATATTCTCATTTCGCTTCCTCACCTCCTGGACCAGTATTTTATAATTTTCTTCGTAAGTCGCACCGGTAAAATGGGCCGACAACTCCCTGGCATCATGCCAGTACGGTAAAGGTGTGATAGGGACCACCAATTGATCAGGATCAGGGAAAAAAGTTGCTAAAAAGCAGAGTATCAGATCTCTGGCATATTGGTTATAATGCGGATACATGGTTATCTTCCCGAAAAAATATTCCACATCCGGGTGCTGCGTGATCAATGCTCCCAACCCGTCCCAGATATTGTCAAGCGAGAACAACCCTTTCCGCATATCGTTGGAAGGCTGATAGGCAGGCTGTACAAACGACCGCCCCAGTTCGATGGTCTTTGGCCAGTATTCCCTGGCAAATTTCTCTGAAAACCTGAAAAGCTCCGCCGTAGGTGTATTCACCTGAAAATCAGCGTTAACCGGACTTCTGGCACCTGTGATAAAACGATAACCACCAACAATCTCCCTTGCAGCAGGGTCCCAAACCAGTAATTGGTAAAAAGGGTTCTCCATCACATCAAACTCGTCAATATCAATAGGCTTTCCCGTTCCGCCGCCGGCCAGACGGAAGGTGATCTCCCTCAGCCTGCCGATTTCCTCCATCACATTCGGAGCATTTTCATGATCCACGATGAATATCTGGTTGTTACTGTTTTTAGTGTTTTTTACGAAACGATCCGGGGTGAGTTCTTTTTCAAGTAGCGCTCTGCTCACAGGAGGAATCACTGGGTCCATAAAGATTGATGATTACGGGAGTTATGAAAGTGACTACGTTATGAAAATATAACAAATAAATTGTGGATCAGTTCATTAACCGGGCGAAATCATCAACCCCTTTACCAAGTTGATAAACATGCCGTTTTACCAGCTGCGACCAGTCACTGTCGGATTTGCTTTTATCAAAGGTCTGGTATGGAATAGGTTTCCCGAAAGTGATCCGGATGGCTTTGTCCTTTTGTTTGAACATCTCATCAACAAGGTAAAGCATTTCAATATTGGCCTTGATCCTCAGACGCTTGCGCCAGTTGGCCAGGTTATAAAAGAAATTGGAATTACGGCCGTCAATATGCACGGGAAGTATATCGCGCTTATATCTCCTGGCTTTCCCGATGAAAGTCTTTTTCCACTGAAGATCAATGATCTTTCCTTTGATCTTCCGGGAACAGAGCCCGGCTGGGAAATATAACACCAATCTGTCGGAGGCAAAAGTTTCATCCAGTGTTTTAATGTTCTGGGCATTCGAACCGTGCTTATTGATCGGAATAAACAAGGGCCTCAGGTTGGGAATATTCATCAGCAGATCATTCACCGGAAAAACAATATCCTTCTTCACCGTCCCGGCAACCTTCATCAGCGCCATTCCGTCAATACCCCCCAGCGGATGGTTGGATGCCAGCAGGAAACGTGCATCCGGTCCGAGATATTCCAGCCCTTTAACCTCAATCACAACCTCTAACTGGTTCAACACTGCTTCAATAAACTCCAGCCCAACCAGGTCCCTGTAATTGCTCATCACTTCATTCACATCCTCCTGGTGTATCACCCTTTTCAGATACCTGATGAGAAATCCCGGAATGAGCCTGGGCAGCCTTGGGCTCTTGCTGGCTATTACCTTTTCCAGGTCAATAAAAGGGACGTCCTTCCTGTCTGTCATTTCACTCATTGAAACCTACGTATGTGGATAATGCAAACCTAACGTAAATTTTAACACCCTCCAAGCCCCAATCGTCACTCTTCTCTCCCACCTTTTCCCACCTTATAATCTCTCAATTAATATACTGATTATCAGATAATTAAAAAATACTTACTAATTATTTTATAAAAAATCGTAACATTTTATCAACAAAGTGGTAAAATGTGGGGTAAAGTGGGAAAAAATGTTATATATTTGACCAGGTATTTACACCTCCATATTTAGTAAGGGTTTAAGAGGTTAAAGATACAAATAAAAATGACGAACCTGATTGGAGAATACGAATGCAGATTAGATCCCAAAGGAAGGGTAATGCTTCCCACGGGATTATTGCGTCAGATTCCCAAGGAAGCTTACGACAGGTTCGTGATACACCGTGGATTTGAGAAGTGCCTGGTTTTGTACCCCATTAATGTCTGGAATGAGATCGTAGGGGATATTGAAAAGAACTACGATCATTTCGCTTCGAATCACCGTCAGTTTCTGCGTTATTTCTACAGGGGGGCTAATGAAGTCGCCCTTGACACGGCAAACCGCGTGCTGATTCCGAAGAGTTTGCTGGAGTATGCAGGTGTAGACAAGGATCTGGTAATGTTTGCGGTATTTAACCACATTGAAATCTGGGCCCAGGACACCTATAACCAGTTGCTTTCCGACGAGCCTGAAGATTTTGCCAGGCTGGCTGAGGAAGTAATGGGTAAAAAGCATCAGCAAACCAACAATGTATCATAAGCCGGTATTATTAAACGAAAGCATTGACGGCCTGGCCGTTGATCCCAGGGGGGTATATGTAGATACGACCTTTGGCGGAGGAACGCATACCCGCACCATTCTGGAAAAGCTGACCGAAGGCAGGCTGATCGCTTTCGACCAGGACCAGGAAGCCCTGGCCAATGAAGTTCAAGACCCGCGATTCCGGCTGGTAAATCGCAACTATCGTTACCTGGTCCACTTTCTCCGTTACCTGGATGCTATCCCGGTTGATGGTATCCTGGCCGACCTGGGAATTTCCTCCCACCAGATCGACACCCCTTCCCGTGGATTCTCTACCCGCTGGGACACTCCTATCGACCTGAGAATGAATATGAAGCTGAAAACCAATGCCGGCGATATACTGAACAACTACCCGGAAGAAAAACTTGCCTGGATCTTTGCCTCTTACGGCGAACTCGATCACCCGGGCAGACTGGCTTCCCTGATTACTGAAAGAAGAAGCCGGCAGAAAATTGTTACCACCGGCGACCTGAAGGAAACCTTGCATCCTGCCATCCCCCGAAATCGCGAAAACCAGTTCCTGGCCCAGGTATTCCAGGCACTGAGAATTGAAGTGAATGCTGAACTGGAATCCCTTCAGGAACTTCTCCAGCAATCGCTCAAGGTACTCAAACCCAAAGGAAGACTGGCCATTATTTCTTATCACTCCCTGGAAGACAGGCTGGTGAAGAATTTCATGAAAACCGGCAATGTCGAAGGTACCGTCCATAAAGACTTCTACGGAAATGTGGTCACGGAAATAAGACCTGTGAACCGTAAACCCATAACCCCTTCGGTTAAAGAACTCGCCGAGAACCCTAGATCACGGTCAGCCAAACTCAGAATTGCCGAAAAGATCTGAACGAATGGAGAATACAAAGGAAAATATCATCCCGCATCCCCTGACACCCGATCCCCCTGTACAACCTGCCGGTGACATGAAAAAACCGAAGGTGAAAGAGGAAGAAAAAAAGTCATGGTCGCTCGGAAAAATGTTCGGCAGCATACTCGATGGTACATTCCTGACCAAAGAAAATGTGCTCAGGTCAATCCCTTTCCTCTTCTTCATCGCCTTCCTGGGAATACTCTATATCGCCAATACATATTATGCCGAAAAAACCGTCAGGGCTATCGACCATAACAAGCGGGAACTGAAAGAGCTTAGGTATGAGCACATTACAATTAAATCCGAACTGATGTACCTGAGCAAACAATCAGAAGTCGCCAAACGCCTGGAAGGTACCGGTCTTAAAATTACAGTTACTCCTCCCAATAAAATTTTTGTCAAACCCAGTGAAATAGTGACCGC
This sequence comes from Bacteroidota bacterium, assembly GCA_026391855.1. Classification (GTDB taxonomy): domain Bacteria; phylum Bacteroidota; class Bacteroidia; order Bacteroidales; family CAIXZF01; genus JAKLIX01. Next base: position 8,223 of record JAPLDE010000231.1, read on the forward strand.
TGGTACAAAAAACTAATTACGTAGCTGCCTGAAAAAGTGAAAGATAAGAAGAAAGACATATTGTGGCGTGTGTACCTGGTTTACTTCAGCGTGATCATTTTCGGATTAACCATCATCGGAAGGATCATCCATATCCAGTTCATCGAAGGGGATATCTGGAGAAACAAAGCCAAAGAAATGACATACAGGTACTTCCCTGTTGATGAGATGAGGGGAAGCATTCTTGCCGCCGACGGCAGCATGCTGGCTACCAGCGTACCCATCTTCGACCTGAGAATGGATCTCAATACCAATTACTATACGGAAGATTTCTTCCAGGCCAATGTCGACTCTTTAAGTTACTGTCTTTCAAGGCTTTTTGGAGATAAAAGCAGAAGGGAGTACAAAAACATGATCGAACAGGCTTATAAAGAATCAGACGGCTTTTTACTCTTAAAGCGGAATGTTACCTATTCGCAGTTGAAAAAGGTCAGAACCTTTCCCATATTCAGACTTGGCAGGTACAAAGGAGGCCTTGTAGTAGTGGAAAAGAGCCGCCGCGAACTCCCTTTTAAAATGTTGGCATCCAGAACGATAGGATTTGAAAGAGAAGGAGTTAATGTAGGTCTTGAGGGAGGTTATAACAAATATCTCCGGGGTGTCAGCGGAAGGGTACTGATGAGAACACTTTCCAATGGCGCTTATATGCCGGTCGATAGCAAAACGGATATTGAACCTAAAGATGGAAACGATATTGTAACCACATTGGATGTTACCTTTCAGGATGTGGCTGAGGATGCTCTTACCCGTTGCCTGATTGCCAACGAAGCCGATCATGGTTGTGCCATCCTCATGGAGGTAAAAACCGGTGAGATCAGGGCTATTGCCAACCTGACCCGGATGGAGGACGGTTCCTATGCCGAGATGATGAATTATGCTATTTCTGAGGCATCAGAGCCCGGGTCAACTTTCAAACTCCCTTCCCTAATGGTGGCCCTTGAGGACAAGGTGATAGATCTCAACGATACCGTAGATACCGAGGGGGGAAGACACTGGTATTTCAGCCAGCTGATGCGCGACTCCCATGCCGGGGGATATGGAAGAATATCCGTTAAGAAAGCCTTCGAATTATCCTCCAACGTAGGGATCTCTAAAATCATCTATAAATCCTATTACCAAAACCCGCAAGCCTGGGTCGACGGTCTCTACCGCATGTCACTGAACAAACCCCTCGAACTGGATATTAACGGGGAAGCCCGTCCTATAATCAAATCAACAAAAAACCCGTTGTGGTCAAAGTTTTATTCATTGGCCTGGATGTCGGTAGGCTATGAAGTTGCTGTGACTCCGCTCCAGATTCTCACCTTTTATAATGCAGTGGCCAACGACGGGGTTATGGTAAAACCCATGTTTGTCCGTGAAATACGTGAATCAGGATTGACCATTGAATCATTTGAACCACAAATCATTAATAAAGCAATCTGCTCAAAATCAACGATTAAGATGGCCAGGCAGATACTGGAAGGGGTTGTGAAAGAAGGCACAGCCAAAAACCTTTTCAGTACGGTCTACCAGATTGCCGGTAAAACCGGAACAGCCCAGATTGCCAATGAAGCCGACGGGTATGATCATGTTAACTATAAAGCTTCTTTTGTCGGGTACTTCCCGGCCGATCATCCAAAATACTCCTGTATCGTAGTGGTCAATAACCCTACTAAAGGTGTGTATTACGGTGGGGCAGTGGCAGCACCCGTCTTCAAAGAAATTGCCGATAAAGTATATGCCACAACACTCGACATTCACCAGGAAAATGAAGTCACAACAATAAGTAAGGATATTCCAAAAGTACTGGCAGCAAACCGCTATGATATTGGAAAAGTTGTTACTACGCTTGGTTTCACTCACACTGCTGATGTAGGGTCCGTTTGGTTACAACAGGTAGCTGACAGCACCCGCCTGTATTTCCGGCCCAAATCAATGACAGACGGTGCAGTCCCTGATGTAACAGGCATGAGCGCAAAAGATGCAGTTTTCCTGATGGAAAAGAACGGACTCAGGGTCCGTATCCTCGGCAAAGGCGCCATTAAAAGGCAATCTCTGCTGCCCGGAACCAAGGCCGCTAAAAATACCCTGGTCACTCTTGAACTGGCAACACTATAACCCCATGCAGATTCTCAGCGACATATTATACAGGGCAGGATTGCTGGAAGTGATTGGAAGTACTTCTGTTTCAATCAGTTCCATTCAGTTCAACTCTGAAAAAGTGGAACCGGGTTGTTTGTTTGTCGCAGTGAAGGGAATACGGGTGAATGGTCACGATTTCATTGATCAGTCGGTTGAAAAGGGAGCCATCGCCGTACTTTGTGAAACCCTCCCGAAAACCAGGAAAGAAGGAGTCACCTTCATCAGGGTGATCGACAGCATGAAAGCCCTTGGCCAGGCTGCATCCAACTTTTATGATAATCCCTCTGAAAAGCTGAAGCTGGTAGGTATTACCGGGACAAATGGTAAAACCACCACGGTTACCCTTCTGTATGAGGTTTTCAGAAAACTGGGGTATGCTGCAGGTCTTTTATCGACGGTTGAGAA
>JAPLDE010000167.1 GCA_026391855.1 Bacteroidota bacterium
GGTCATGAGTTCAAATCTCATCATTGGCTCAATTTTTTTATTAAACTGCAAACACTTTTAACAATTTATAACACAAGGCAACATGGCAAAAGAGAAATTCGTTCGCAACAAGCCTCACGTAAACGTCGGAACTATTGGTCATATCGACCATGGTAAAACCACTCTGACAGCAGCTATTACTTTAGTTCTTGCTGACAAGGGTTTATCTGAGTTCAGATCCTTCGATTCCATCGACAATGCTCCGGAAGAAAAAGAAAGAGGTATTACAATCAACACAGCTCACATCGAGTATCAGACTGCCCTAAGGCACTATGCTCACGTCGACTGTCCGGGACACGCGGACTATATTAAGAACATGGTTACCGGTGCAGCTCAAATGGACGGCGCTATCATCGTAGTGGCAGCCACTGACGGACCGATGCCTCAAACCCGCGAACACATTTTGCTCGCCCGCCAGGTAGGTGTTCCCAAACTGGTTGTTTTTATGAATAAAGTTGACCTTGTAGACGACGAGGAATTGCTGGATCTTGTTGAAATGGAAATAAGAGAACTCCTTACTTTCTACGGATTCGACGGTGACAGTGCCCCTGTTATCCGCGGTTCTGCTCTTGGCGGACTCAACAAAGAGCCCAAATGGGTTGATAAGATCATGGAACTGATGGATGCCGTTGACAGCTATATTCCATTACCTGTACGTGCCGTTGACAAACCATTCCTTATGCCGGTAGAAGACGTATTCTCCATCACCGGACGTGGTACCGTTGCAACCGGCAGAATTGAAACAGGTGTCATCAACTCAGGTGACCCCGTGGATATTATTGGTATGGGCGCAGAAAAACTGAAATCAGTAGTTACCGGAGTAGAAATGTTCCGTAAGATCCTCGACCGCGGAGAAGCTGGTGACAACACCGGATTACTTCTCAGGGGTATCGACAAGGACGAAATCCGCAGAGGTATGGTTATTGCCAAACCGGGTTCCATTACTCCTCACAAACATTTCAAAGCACAGGTGTATATCCTGAAAAAAGAAGAAGGCGGAAGACACACTCCTTTCCACAACAGGTATCGTCCTCAGTTCTATTTCCGTACTACCGATGTAACCGGCGAAATCACTCTTCCTGAAGGAATTGAAATGATTATGCCTGGTGACAACCTGACCATTGAAGTAAATCTACTGTCAGAAATCGCAATGAACCTTAACCTCAGGTTTGCTATCCGTGAAGGTGGCAGAACCGTAGGAGCAGGCCAGGTAACTGAGATTCTTGACTAGTAAATTATTTATAGTTAACAAGTTGGATGAAGGTATCCCCAAACCGGGGATGCCTTCATTATCTAATAAAAATAATGAACAAGCTACGGGTGTAGCTCAATTGGTAGAGTGGCGGTCTCCAAAACCGTAGGCTGTGGGTTCGAGTCCTACCACCCGTGCAAATATTAGGTTATATGGCAGCTTTACAAAATGTAAAAATCTACATCAGGGAAAGTTACGATGAACTGATGCACAAGGTCTCATGGCCTGCATGGAATGAATTGCAAAGCAGTGCTATTGTGGTGTCTATTGCTTCCCTTATCATTGCGATTATCGTATATCTGATGGACATCAGCTTCAGCACATTGTTAAAACAATTCTACAACCTTTTTTAAGGCTGGACTTATAAACTAATATTATTGTTTGATATCCACCTACTTAGGGGTTTTAGTTTAGTATGAGCGAACAGCAAGTTAAAAAATGGTATGTGATCCGGGCGATCAGTGGTAACGAGAAAAAGGTAAAACAATACCTTGAACACGAAATTAACCACTTGAATCTGAAGGATTTCATTACGCAAGTACTGATCCCCACCGAAAAAGTGTATCAGATCAGAAACGGCAAGAAAGTAAGCAAGGAAAGAAACTTTTTTCCGGGCTATGTCTTGATTGAAGCGATTCTGACCGGTGAGATTCCACACATTATCAAGAACATCCCGGGAGTACTCGGATTTCTTGGTACCAAAGGGGAACCACACCCGTTACGCCCATCGGAGGTAAACAGGATACTGGGGAAAGTGGATGAGCTTTCTGAAAGAGGAGAAGAAATGACCGTGCCCTATATCGTTGGCGAGACCGTCACGGTGATCGACGGGCCCTTCAACAGCTTCAGCGGAGTGATAGAGGAAATTAATGAAGAGAAGAAGAAGTTGAAGGTCATGGTTAAGATCTTCGGTCGGAAAACCCCGCTTGAATTAGGTTTCATGCAGGTTTCCAAAGAATAGTCAGAAAGTAAAGTCAAACAAAGAAATGATCACCTTAACTCAAACATCATCTTTACAATGGCAAAAGAAGTTGCTGGATTGATCAAACTGCAGATCAAAGGTGGTGCAGCAAACCCATCTCCACCCGTAGGCCCCGCATTGGGTGCCAAAGGTGTGAATATCATGGAGTTTTGTAAACAGTTTAATGCCCGAACACAGGAATCAGCCGGAAAGCTGATCCCGGTCATTATCACTGTTTATAAAGACAAGTCTTTTGAATTTATCATCAAAAGTCCTCCCGTGGCTGTTCAGCTGATGGAAGCTGCCAAACTGCAAAAAGGTTCCCCCGAACCCAACCGTAACAAGGTAGGCTCGGTAACCTGGGACCAGGTGCAAGGCATCGCTGAAGTCAAAATGAACGACCTTAACTGCTTCACCCTGGAATCCGCTATGAAAATGGTTGCCGGAACAGCCCGTAGTATGGGTATTACCGTCAGTGGAACCCCACCATTCTCCGGCGATTAATGAAACATGCAATGCATAATTTATTAATCCTTTGTCCCAATTCCTTAAAACTATAAGGCAATGGCAAAAACAACAAAGAAAAGAAAAGAAGTTTTGGCAAAATACGATAAGAATCAGACTTTTGGTTTACCTGAGGCTATCAAAATCGTAAAGCAAATCACAACCACTAAGTTCGATGCAAGCGTCGACCTGGATGTGAGACTTGGCGTTGACCCCAGAAAAGCCAACCAGATGGTGCGAGGTATCGTGGTTTTACCCCACGGTACCGGAAAAGTCATCAGGGTGCTGGTACTCTGTACTCCTGACAAGGAGGATGAAGCCAAAGCTGCCGGAGCAGACTATGTAGGGCTCGATGACTACATCCAAAAGATAAAAGAAGGCTGGACAGATGTTGACGTGATTATTACTTCACCCAATGTCATGCCCAAAGTAGGCGCCCTGGGTAAAATCCTGGGACCCAGAGGCCTGATGCCAAACCCCAAAACCGGTACGGTTACTATGGAGGTTGGAAAGGCTGTCACAGAGGTAAAAGCGGGTAAAATCGACTTTAAGGTAGATAAGTATGGAATCGTTCATACTTCCATTGCAAAAGTTTCTTTTGATGATCAGAAAATCATTGAAAACGCAAAAGAAGTGCTGCAAACTATCATCAAGCTGAAACCATCCGCTGCCAAAGGTACTTACATAAAAAGCATTTTTGTATCAAGTACGATGAGCCCCGGGGTTCGCATTGAACAAAAAACATTCGCGTTTTAATTGATTCCCTAACAAGGTAAACGGCAAAACGGATATGAGAAAAGAAGAAAAAAACCAGCTCATTGATGCCCTGACAGAGCAACTCAAGAACGCTAACTATTTGTATATCACTGATATATCAAAGTTGAATGTGGATACTACAAATAAATTACGTCGTCTCTGTTTTAAGCGATCAGTGCAGTTGCAGGTTGTTAAAAACACCCTGCTGCATCAGGCTATGCAAAGGACCAACAAAGATTATGAAGGTCTGTATGATATCCTTAAAGGCTCCACATCTATAATGATTGCCGATGCCGGAAACATCCCCGCAAAACTCATTAAAGAGTTTCGCAGACAAAGTGACAAACCTATTCTTAAAGGTGCTTACATCGATGAGATGACTTTTATTGGTGACGACAAACTGGATTCCTTGATGAACATCAAATCCAAGAATGAACTCGTTGCCGATATCATCTACATGTTGCAATCACCTGCCAGAAATGTTATCTCAGCGTTACAATCGGGTGGTCAGAAAATTTCCGGAATCCTCAAAACATTATCAGAAAAACCTGAATAACAATTATTTATCACCAGAATTTTTAACAAAACAATAAAACAAAACTAAAATGGCAGACTTAAAAGCTTTAGCAGAAACTTTAGTTAACCTGACCGTAAAGGAAGTTAACGAACTTGCTAAGATCCTGAAAGATGAGTATGGCATCGAGCCCGCTGCTGCAGCACCCGCAATGATGGTAGCCGCAGCTACCGAGAGCGTTGCTGCTGTTGAAGAGCAAACCCAGTTCGACGTAATCCTTAAACACCCCGGTCAGGCAAAATTAGCTGTTGTGAAACTGGTGAAAGAACTCACCAGCCTTGGTCTGAAGGAAGCAAAGGAGTTGGTCGATGCCGCTCCCAAAGCCATCAAAGAAGGAGTAACCAAAGACGAAGCCGATGCTCTGAAAAGACAACTTGAAGAAGCTGGAGCTGAGGTTGAAATTAAATAATACGGTTTCCGCCTTACTTCAATAAGTTATAGACTTCCTTCCCGAAAGGGCTGGAGGTCTATAGCTTATTTCGTTTTTAAGATATTTACCCTTTTTGTTCATTTTTTATTCCTTAGTCATCCATCTTAAAAACCTTGGCTTTGAATAACACCGAAAGAATCAGTTTCGCCAGGACAAAGATCCAGACAGAATATCCAGACTTTCTTGATGTTCAAATCAAATCCTTTCAGGATTTCTTTCAACTGGAAACAAATCCTGAAGACAGGGTCAATGAAGGACTCTATAAAGTTTTTGCCGAAAACTTCCCGATCACCGATGCACGAAGTAATTTCGTTCTCGAATTCAAGGACTATTTCATCGACCCCCCGCGGTATTCAATCGATGAATGTATTGAAAGAGGACTTACTTACAGCGTTCCACTGAAAGCGAAGCTTAAACTTTATTGCACCGACCCTGAACACGAGGATTTTGAAACGATCATCCAGGATGTTTACCTGGGTATGATCCCGTATATGTCTCCAAAAGGTACCTTTATCATCAATGGTGCCGAAAGAGTCGTGGTTTCACAGCTTCACCGCTCCCCCGGCGTTTTCTTCGGCACCAGCCGCCACGCTAACGGAAGTCAGCTGTATTCCGCAAGAATTATCCCCTTCAAGGGTTCCTGGATGGAGTTCACCACCGATATCAATCAGGTGATGTATGCTTACATCGACAGGAAAAAGAAATTGCCGGTCACTACCCTCTTACGTGCTATCGGGTTTGAAAGTGATAAGGATATCCTCGACATTTTCAACCTGGCAGAAGAGGTTAAAGTAAGTAAAACGGCCCTGAAAAAGGTTGTCGGCCGCAAACTTGCTGCCCGTGTTTTGCGCTCATGGATTGAAGATTTCGTGGATGAAGATACCGGTGAAGTGGTATCCATCGAACGTACAGAGGTTATCATCGACAGGGAAACCCTGCTCGAAAATAAACATGTCGATCTGATCGTCGATTCAGGTGTGAAAAGCATTCTGCTTCACCGGGAAGAAGGTACCAACCTGGATTATTCCATCATCTTCAATACGTTGCAGAAAGATACAGCTAACGCTGGAAAGGAAGCTGTTGAATATGTCTGCCGCCAGCTTCGTAACGCCGAACCCCCCGATGAGGAAACGGCCAGGGGAATTATCGAAAAACTCTTTTTCTCCGATAAAAGGTACGACCTGGGTGACGTTGGACGCTACCGTATCAACAAAAAACTAAATCTCGATATATCCCTCGATGTCAGGGTCTTAACAAAAGAAGACATCATCTCCATTATTAAGTATCTCATCGAACTGGTAAACTCGCAGGCCGAGGTTGATGACATCGACCACCTGAGCAACCGTAGGGTGAGAACTGTAGGTGAACAACTCTATTCGCAGTTTGGCGTCGGTCTTGCACGTATGGCAAGGACCATCCGTGAAAGAATGAATGTAAGGGACAATGAGGTATTTACTCCCATGGACCTGATCAATGCCAAAACACTGTCTTCTGTTATCAACTCTTTTTTTGGGACCAACCAGCTCAGCCAGTTCATGGATCAAACCAACCCGCTGGCCGAACTTACCCACAAACGAAGAGTATCCGCCCTGGGACCCGGTGGTCTTTCAAGGGAAAGAGCCGGCTTTGAGGTCCGCGACGTCCACTATACCCATTACGGACGGCTTTGTACGATCGAAACTCCGGAAGGTCCGAACATCGGTCTCATTTCTTCCCTTTGCGTTTATGCAAAGATCAACAAACTGGGCTTCATTGAAACCCCTTACAAAAGGGTAATCGATGGAAAAGTTGAGGTGGATGAACTTCCTGTTTACCTGAGTGCAGAAGAAGAAGAAAAGAAGATCATTGCCCAGGCCAGTACCCCGCTGAAACCGGACGGAACGATTAACCTTGAAAAGGTAAAAGTCAGGTATCTTGCTGATTACCCGATTGTTGAAAAAGAAAAGGTGGACCTGATCGACATCGCCCCCAACCAGATCGCTTCCATTGCCGCTTCTTTAATCCCGTTCCTGGAACATGATGACGCAAACAGGGCCCTGATGGGATCCAATATGATGCGCCAGGCTGTTCCTCTGCTGAACCTTGAAGTTCCCCTGGTAGGAACAGGTATCGAAAAACAGGTGGCCAAAGACTCCCGTACCCTGATTTATGCCGAAGGACCAGGCTTGGTAGAGTACGTGGATGCCAACGAAATTCATATCAATTACTCAAGAAATGAGGACGAGAAACTGGTAAGCTTTGAAGAGGACCTGAAGATCCACAAACTGACCAAATTTCTCAGAACCAACCAGAACACCTGTCTGAATTTAAGACCAATCGTTAAGAAAGGGGAAAAAGTTACCAAAGGACAGGTACTCGTTGAAGGGTATGCCACCAAAAACGGCGAACTGGCCCTCGGAAGAAACCTGATGGTGGCCTTCATGCCCTGGAAAGGCTATAACTTCGAAGATGCCATCGTGATCTCCGAACGTATTGTCAGGGAAGATATCTTCACCTCTGTCCACATCGAAGAGTTTGTGATGGAGGTTCGCGATACCAAACGTGGTATCGAAGAGCTTACCAACGATATCCCCAATGTGAGCACTGATGCTACCAAAGACCTGGATGAAAACGGACTTATCCGGATAGGGGCTGAGGTCAATGAAGGTGATATCCTGATCGGTAAAATTACTCCGAAAGGAGAAAGTGATCCAACCCCGGAAGAAAAACTGCTACGCGCCATTTTCGGTGACAAAGCCGGCGATGTGAAAGATGCGTCATTAAAAGCGCCTCCTTCCATGAAGGGCGTGGTTATTGATAAAAAGCTGTTTTCCAGGGTTATCAAAGACCGTAAAGCCAAAACCAAGGAAAAGGATGTACTGAAGAAAATCGAAGACGATTTCGACAGAGATTCTGAAAAACTGAAAAACCGCCTGGTCGATAAGCTGATGGTCTTACTGAACAACAAGGTATCTCAGGGAGTTACCAATAACTTCAAGGAAACCATCATTCCAAAGAAAACCAAGTTTACTCATAAACTGCTGTTGGCCGTTGATTACCTGAGTATTAACCCGAATAAATGGACCTCCGAGAAGGAAGTGAACCAGCTGATCAGCATTCTGATCAACAATTACGTTATCAAATACAAGGAGATACTCGGTGTTTTCAACCGCATTAAGTTTGTGACGGTTGTGGGTGATGAACTTCCCAACGGTATCGTCCAGATGGCCAAGGTATACGTAGCCAAGAAGAGAAAGCTTAAGGTGGGTGATAAGATGGCTGGTCGTCACGGTAATAAAGGTATTGTTGCCAGGATCGTTCGCGATGAAGACATGCCCTTTCTGGAAGACGGAACGCCGGTTGACATCGTGTTAAACCCGCTGGGTGTGCCTTCCCGTATGAACCTGGGCCAGATCTATGAAACTGTCCTTGGCTGGGCTGCCTTTAAATTGGGAATGAAGTTCGGTACTCCTATTTTTGACGGTGCAACCCTGGAAGAGATCAACGAACTGATGCACAAGGCGGGGCTGCCGGATAACGGGGTCACATACCTTTATGACGGGCTTACCGGTCAGAAATTCCATCAGCCGGCAACGGTAGGTTTCATTTATATGATGAAACTCCACCACCTGGTCGATGACAAGATGCATGCCCGGTCGATCGGACCTTACTCGCTCATAACACAGCAACCATTAGGAGGTAAGGCACAGTTCGGAGGTCAGCGTTTTGGTGAAATGGAAGTCTGGGCCTTACTGTGAAATCAGATGACGTGGTTGGCCGTGCCAAAGCGTATGAAGCAATTGTAAAGGGAGAAAATATGCCCATCCCGGGTATTCCTGAATCCTTCAATGTATTGGTTCATGAGCTCAGGGGTCTCGGACTAAACGTCTCCTTCGAAAGATAATACCTCTGTTTTTGTTATTAACTAGTTAATCATCATATGGCTTTCCGAAAAGAAACAAATATTCCAAGCGGTTTTTCAAAAATCACTGTAAGCCTGGCATCCCCGGAAACAATCCTGGAGATGTCGAGCGGCGAAGTGCTGAAACCGGAAACCATCAACTACCGGACCTATAAGCCGGAAAGAGATGGTTTGTTCTGCGAAAGGATCTTCGGCCCGGTAAAGGACTGGGAATGTCATTGCGGAAAATATAAACGGATCCGCTATAAAGGGATCGTCTGCGATCGTTGCGGGGTTGAAGTAACAGAGAAAAAGGTCAGAAGGGAAAGAATGGGCCATATTCAGCTGGTCGTTCCGGTAGCCCATATCTGGTTCTTCCGTTCAGTACCCAACAAAATAGGTAACCTGCTCGGCCTTGCTTCCAAAAAACTGGAAGCCATCATTTATTATGAAAGGTATGTGATCATCCAGCCGGGTATCAAGGAAAAAGACGGGCTGAAATACCTCGATTTCCTGACTGAGGAGGAGTATTTTGACATCATCGAATCCCTGCCCAAGGAAAATCTTTACCTCGACGACAGCGACCCAAATAAGTTCATTGCAAAGATGGGTGCGGAAGCCCTGGTTGACCTGCTGGCAAGGCTGAAGCTTGATGAAATGTCGTACAAGCTCAGAGATATCGCCAATACCGAATCTTCCCAGCAACGTAAAATGGAGGCGCTGAAACGCTTACAGGTTTACGAATCGTTCAGAGATGCAAACGGAAGAATAGAAAATAAACCGGAATGGATGATCGTTAAGGTCGTTCCCGTTATCCCGCCTGAACTACGTCCGTTGGTACCCCTTGACGGAGGCCGTTTTGCCACTTCCGACCTGAATGACCTTTACCGAAGGGTGATCATTCGTAACAACCGTCTGAAAAGGCTTATCGAGATCAAGGCGCCCGATGTGATCATGCGTAACGAAAAACGTATGCTCCAGGAAGCCGTCGATTCGCTGTTCGATAACTCCCGCAAAGCCAACTCCGTAAAAACCGAATCGAACCGTGCCCTTAAATCCCTGAGCGACAGCCTTAAGGGAAAACAAGGCCGTTTCCGCCAGAACCTCCTCGGGAAAAGGGTGGACTATTCCGGCCGTTCGGTAATCGTGGTAGGTCCTGAATTGAAACTAAATGAATGTGGTCTTCCCAAAGAAATGGCCTCTGAATTATTCAAACCATTTATTATCAGGAAGTTACTCGAAAGAGGAATCGTTAAAACTGTAAAATCCGCCAAAAAAATCGTTGACAGGAAGGATCCTGTAGTGTGGGATATACTCGAAAATATCCTCAAGGGCCATCCCGTCATGCTGAACCGTGCCCCTACCCTTCACCGGTTGGGTATTCAAGCCTTTCAGCCTAAACTGATCGAAGGAAAGGCTATTCAGCTCCACCCCCTTGTCTGTACCGCTTTTAACGCCGACTTCGACGGTGACCAGATGGCCGTTCATGTTCCCCTGGGCAATGCCGCCGTGCTGGAAGCACAGATCCTGATGCTGGCTTCCCATAATATTCTGAACCCGGCCAACGGGGCTCCAATCATGGTGCCTTCCCAGGATATGGTCCTTGGATTGTATTATATGACCAAAGCCCGCAGAAGCGAACCCAATCATCCCATCGTGGGAGAAGGAACGGTCTTCTACGGACCGGAAGAAGCGATCATTGCCTACAATGAAGGCAGGGCCGAACTTCATGCCATTGTTAAGGTAAAACTGACGGCTGAAGATAAAGGAGAGACCCGGTCATGGATGCAGGATACTACCGTAGGAAGGATATTGTTCAACCAGGTGGTTCCCAAAGAATTTGGTTACATCGATAAACTCCTGACCAAGAAGGCGTTGAGAGATATCATCGGAGATATCTTTAAGAAATCCGGGACAGCTAAGACAGCAAAATTCCTGGATGATATCAAAGACCTTGGATTCCGTATGGCCTTCCAGGGTGGGTTGTCTTTTAACCTGAGCAATGTAATTATTCCAAAGATCAAGGAAGAGATCATCGGTAAAACCAGTGTGGAAGTAGATGAGATCTGGACCAATTATAATATGGGATTTATCACACCCAACGAAAGATATAACCAGATCATCGATGCCTGGACACATGCCAATACCAAGCTGACCGAAGAACTGATGAAGAACCTGGCCACCAACGACCAGGGATTTAACCCTGTTTATATGATGATCGACTCTGGTGCGAGGGGATCAAAAGAACAGATCAGACAGTTATCGGGGATGAGGGGTTTGATGCAGAAGCCGCAAAAATCAGGGGCTACCGGAGGAGAGATCATTGAAAATCCCATCCTGTCGAACTTTAAAGAAGGTCTGTCGGTTTTGGAGTACTTCATCTCAACGCACGGCGCCCGTAAGGGTCTTGCCGACACCGCCCTTAAAACGGCTGATGCCGGTTACCTGACCCGCCGTCTGGTGGATGTCGCCCAGGATGTGATCATCTCTGAAGAAGACTGCGGGACCTTGCGCGGACTCACCATCACCGCCCTGAAGAAAAACGAGGAAGTGGTGGAATCGTTATATGACCGTATTCTCGGCCGGGTAACCCTGCATGATGTGTATCACCCGCAAACCGGTGAACTGATCGTACTTGCAGGTAAAGAAGTCAACGAGGCAGTCGGGAAACGGATCGAAAGTTCGCCCATTGAAGGCGTTGAAATTCGTTCGGTGTTAACCTGCGAATCGAAAAAGGGAGTATGTACAAAATGTTACGGACGTAACCTGGCTACCGGTAAAATGGTCCAGAAAGGAGAAGCCGTGGGCGTTATTGCGGCCCAATCAATCGGAGAACCGGGTACACAGCTGACGCTGCGTACTTTCCACGTTGGGGGTACTGCCGGTGGCTATTCGGTCCTGAATAAGACTGAAGCCAAGTATGACGGTATCATTGAGATTGAAGAACTCAAAGCTGCTGATTTCCAGAAAGACGGGCGAACCTACCAGGTAGTCCTCGGCCGTTCTACAGAAATGAGGATCTATGACAAAAATACCCGTATTGTTTTGTCTTCCAACATGATACCTTACGGCGCCAATCTTTTCTACGGCAATGGATCTGAAGTAAAAAAAGGCGATATCATTTGTGACTGGGACCCGTACAATGCCCTGATCCTGTCGGAAATTGACGGTAAGGTTGAGTATGTGAATGTAATTGAAGGGGTTACCGTTAAAGTGGAAAGAGACCCTGAAATCGGGCTCGAGAATTATATTGTAACAGAAAGCCGTCAGAAAGCAAAAAACCCGTCCATTATGGTCTATCCTACCAGTGGTGAAGAACCCAGGATATATGACCTGCCGGTTGGTTCCCACCTGATAAAAGATGACGGAGTGATCATAAAAGCAGGTGAAGCTCTTGCCAAGATCCCCAGAGCCGTAGGTAAACGGGGTGACATCACGGGAGGTTTACCAAGGGTAACCGAGCTCTTTGAAGCCCGTAACCCCTCCGATCCTGCCAAGGTTGCTGAAATCGACGGAGAAGTGGATGTTGCCAAGAATCTTAAAAGAGGAAACAGGGAGATCATTATCACCTCTAAATCAGGAGAAGAAAAACGCTACCTGGTACCAGTTTCCAAACAGATCCTCGTTCAGAAAGGCGATTTTGTGAAAGCCGGAACACCATTATCGGAAGGGTCAATTGCCCCCACCGACATCCTGGCCATCAAAGGACCCATGAAAGTACAGGAATACATTGTGAATGAAATTCAGGAAGTGTACCGTTTACAGGGGGTTAAGATCAATGACAAACACTTTGAGACCATCGTCCGCCAGATGATGAGGAAGGTGGAGATCGAAGACCCGGGCGATACTAAATTCCTTGAAGGTGAGCTCGTTAACATTCTCGACTTCCAGGAAGAGAACGATAACATCTTTGGTAAGAAAGTGGTGACCGAAAACAGCGAATCTTCCCTGTTATACACCGGACAGATCATCAGCGCCAGGAAACTGAGGGATGAAAATTCAGCCCTGAAGAGGAAGGATAAAAAGCTGGTGGATGCCCGTGATGCTTCGCCTGCTACAGCCAGGCAGGAACTCCAGGGGATAACCCGGGCCTCCCTGCAAACCAAGAGCTGGTTATCGGCCGCATCCTTCCAGGAAACCACCAAAGTACTTACTACTGCCGCCGTTTCTGCCAAATCAGACGATCTCCTCGGGTTGAAAGAAAACGTACTGGTAGGTCACCTGATCCCCGCCGGAACCGGTTTGAGAGAATATGACAACATTATTGTAGGCTCCAGGGAAGAATACGAAGCCCTGCTGGCCTCCAAGAAGGATTACACTGATTAGAAAATTTATTAAAACAACCTTATCATGGCCGAACAAAAACTTGAAAATCAATTAAATATAGAGCTTTCCGAAGAAGTCGCAGAAGGCCATTATTCCAACCTGGCAATTATCACCCACTCCCAGTCGGAGTTTATCGTTGACTTTGTCAAACTGATGCCGGGTGTTCCCAAAGCCAAGGTGAAAGCCCGCATCATCCTTACTCCCCAGCATGCCAAAAGATTGCTGAGGGCATTACAGGACAATGTTTCGAAATTCGAAGGAATGCACGGGACCATCAAAGAAGGCGATTTCGACAACATGCCGCCCTTCGGTTTAGGCGGGCCTACCGCCCAGGCATAAACCGGGATTCTGTAAGAAAACCCTATGATTGAAAAAGGATGTCCCGAAAAGGGCATCCTTTTTTTCGTGATTGTCGAATAAATAATTGAGTTTAAGATTTGGTAACCAGCAGTTTCCTGCACTCGGTTTGTTTTCCATTTAGTTCTAAAACTCTAATGAAATAAATACCGGCAGGAAAAGCATGTACGTCAAACTGATATTCGAAGGATGACCTGGTAACCTTGCATTTTCTCATCATACGCCCCAAAACATCCCGTATTTCAAGATAACCATCAGCCTTTATTTCGCAATGAATTTTAACCGATTCTGAGGCTGGATTTGGATATATCTGAAGATCAGGAGCCTTGTTGTCAATTTCAGCATTACCCATAGAAATATCATACAATCTCAATAAGCAAAAACTGTCATATCCGGCAAAACTGGGGAAGTATCCTCCGATATATATTTTCCCACCTGTTATGGACCTGAAAAACATGATACCCGGAGGATAGTAGTTATAGGAAGAATCAGGTCCGAAAGTTCTGTCAATCAGTGTTGTATCAATTGTTCCATCAAGATTGAAAATCGCGAAGTGATTATATTTAATCGAATAATTGGGATGCCAGGTATCAAAATGCCCTCCGATCAAGATCTTGTTGTAATTTATTCCGACAGAATAAATTAGTTCTCGCCATTTAGTCCAGGTAAATGTAGTATCAAGCTCCCCATTTTCATTAAACCTGCAAAGACAAATAGTATCATAAATACCTGGAATTTTGAATTGTCCTGTAGCAATAATCTTATGGTCAGGTAGTACAATAAAATCTCCCCCTGCACCCCAGGTGCAATGTGTATCAAAGGTTGTATCTATTTCTCCATCAGGGAAAATTCTCCACAGGGCATAGCGGGTTTCTGAATAGTCACTGACCCAACCGCCAACCAGAAATTTTCCATTTGAAAGATGAATCATTTTATATAGTTCATAATAACAGGTTGTCATGTGAAAAGTCGAATCAAAACTACCATCAGGATTAAGCCTGAAAATTCTATCTTCTTCTCCATTAGCCCTGTTCATGGTACCACATAATATAACTCTTCCTATACTATCAATGATAATGCTTGCAACCTGGAAATACCCAGGTATATAAGGAGAAAAATCAAAGTGAAAAGTGGTATCACGTGTCCCATCTTCAAAGAATCTTGCTACTCCAATGTAACTACTATAACATAAATATAGCTTACTATTGAATTTAGCTATGCGGGTTATTCCGCTTTGAATAATTAGTCCCTCAGGAAGAGGATTTTGATAATGAAATGTATTATCCAGCGAACCGTCATAATTTAACCTAACAAGATGAAAGGGGTTCGAAGTTGTGTGAAGGTAATTTCAGACCTCCTGACCTGGTCATTGGAAATCAGGTAGTTGCGAGTATTTTTGATGCAAATAAAAATGTCGGATATTTGCACAAAAATAATGGTTATGCAACATCAATTGGCTATTTTCCCAGAGTCGACCAAACTAGTAAA
>JAPLDE010000173.1:0-1397 GCA_026391855.1 Bacteroidota bacterium
CGAATTTACCTTGGTTCATAGGGTTGCAATCAGAAACCGCTAACATACCAATTCAAATCGTCACGTAACAAAAAAACGCTGAAAGCTACGGATTACAAGGATTTCAAAGAACAAAAGTTAATTTTTAGTGGACACTAGTGAAGTTGAATCCTAAAACATGTATCCTGTTTTAAACCTATATCTAAACATAAATTAATACTATTAATTGATTGACCTGGATAATGCACAGATTGATATACCCAAAAACTTGAAGTATTAAAAATATAGTCACCTGATTCTGATTGTCTACATGAATTCAATAGCATGCTATTGAAAATCAGAATAATTGTTGTCGATAATATTTTATTCATTAGTTTCCAGATTTGTTTGCGGATATTATTGGTCCATCAATTAGATTTCCAAGTACTTCTGGTTTGTCAGGATCCTTATCGCCATCACAAATATTTTCACTTCTATATTTCATGTAATCAGACAACATAGGTAAAATAAGACCAAGCTTTTGTTTGTCATCAAAATTATCATCTGAAAGAACTTTTTCAGGATGATATTTACTTACAAATAAATTTATACGGGCTTCGTTTTTAAATGCCTTCATTTCTTCTGAAGAACCCTTATATGCTATATTATGTGGCATTCCAAGAACTTTTTCACGGAATCCGATTTCTGTTTGGTTTTTTATTCTAAATAAGGCATCGGGTCCTGGGAAATCTTCGAAATCCTGACGATGTGTAAATTCATGACCCATTGTTCCAATCCACAAAAATTGTTCATTATCTGCCCAACCAGATGGGTTTGTCCTAACATCATTTGATCCCCAGGTTTCAGCAACATTATTTGAAGATGCATTACGTGTAATATTTGTATTTATTAGGCCATTAATTGGCACATCCGTTGTAACATAAATTATTGCGATGACAGGTGCTGTTAAATATCCGTTTTGATTTACAACCCAGTTTGGTTCTTTTCCATCCAAATCTACAGCAGAAATAAAACTATTACCCGCAAAATGATATGGCGAATAAAACGGAAACTTTTTCGTCAACGGATCCACACTATTAAACCTGATAATCCTAGGATCATAAATTCGCATCCCATAATCCTGGCTATTCCCTGTACCCTTAACTTCATTGTCGTTTTCCTTGCCATTAAACCCAAACCGATACTTATCACTGCTGTAACTTCTGCCTGGCATCAGCATTCCACCAGGGTAGTAATCCTGAGTTGACTTAAGGATAGGTTCATAATAATCCACGATCATATTGGTATTCATGTCTATTCCTTTCTTGTGGTCGGAAAGTATTACCATTACATTTCCCAGATGGTTGGTAAGCTCATAGTTACGCTCCCCTTTATAGTGATGAAGATATTCATCCGGTTCAACCCATTTCTTATGCTGA
>JAPLDE010000173.1:1427-4328 GCA_026391855.1 Bacteroidota bacterium
TACCAACCCAGGCGGGCGGAACCATAAAGATACACATTCTGCTGATACAATGCTGTATCGGTTACTTCACTACCCACAGATTTACTGTAAACGGAGATAACATTTCCCTGGGCATCTCTCACATAGATCGTTATTAATGTGTCAACACTTTTTGCCACCCGGTTACCCCCAGGATCATAAAAGAATCTCGTCCCAACAGCCGGTATTGTATTCTTGTGGATGCTATCCGGTTTGCCGGCAATATTCCAGGAGATCAAATTAATACTGTCCGAAATAGCCCCAATTAAATTACCTGTAGCATCATACGTATAGTTAGCTGTTGTACCAGCTGTCTGATCAAGGTCTCCTGCAAAGGCATTATCCGGGATGGTTTGATCCTCAGTGATCTTCTCCAGGCGGTTCGTGTTCGTATAATAGTGGTATATCAAATTATCCATTAATGCAGGAGTGTTCGTTACATCCGGCGCTTTTCTCAAAAGGTACTGAATATTCCCGGCAGCGTCATAAGTTAAGCTGTTAAAATAATTCTCAGTAAAGTTTATAGTGGGGGTTCCCCAAAGTTGTAACAAAGCAGTATGGGCCTCCTGATCCATTAAACGCTGCAACCTGTCATAACTATATCTGTATAACAAAACATTATTGTACGTGTTTATTGCATAATTGGGATCGGTATTGCTTAAAAATACCTGATTGCTCCATATCTGGGCGATATTGCCGTTGTATAATCCTTTATCGGATTCATGCAATACATAATGAAGCGGATCGAAGCCGACAGGCCCATATGTTGAATTCGCTTGAACAGAAATACAGTGTTTATTTTGTTTCAGCAAATTTTCTCAATATTATAGAAATAGCCATAAGGCCACATCATTTTTACTCCCTCTTCTGCTCCTGAAAAATCCCCTCCAGCCTTTCCTTGTATTTTGTGTACTTGTATAAGGACTGATCTCTCAATATTGATCCCAGGAGGAGGTCGTTTATGTCTTTCTGGCTTTCATCCAACCCATTCAGACATGTTAAGTGGGAAAGGAGCAACTCATAGTACCTGTCGATGAAAAACCCCTTGTAACTTTGGGGACCTCTTTTAGTGATGATGACCATTTCAAAATCAGGGAAGGATAAGTCGTTGTACTGGTAGTATTTAAGCCCGTTAAATTTGGGAAATTTGCGGATATACTGATAAGCCTTTTTTATGTTATGTGGTTTGACGATATTCATAAATCCCCATATCTCTGTCCCGCAGTAATCGATACAGCGCAAAAAGAAGATTCCTTTTTCGGTATCATCCTTTAATCCATATTCTTTCAGGGTAAAGTTCACCTTCGACAGGTTGAAGGGCTTGAGCTTGTTGCCAACGGCCGTGAATAAGAGGTTATAGTAGTTGTCTACCAGTTCATACCTGGGAATATCCTTTTTTTTCAGGCTGTCAATGAGTTTCAAGTTGTCTACCTGCTTTTCTTCCCTGACATTCTGGTTGATGGCATCGATGATATAAATATTTTTCAGGGTTTCCGGGTCGGGGAGAACCAGAAAGTCGTTACTCAGGATCTTTTTGCCGGATGTGAGGGTTTGAGTGATAAACCTGGCGGAGGCCTGCAGGTTAGGCGGAACGTCTTTGTTCAGTTCTTTCAGGAATTCCTTGGGAGGGTCGTTCAGAAACATAAAGCTTTTATAGGCTTTCCCCAATTCGATCAGTTTCTAATTCTCGGTCGTCTGCCCAAAACAGAAAAAGCAGAGTAAGGTCACCAGACCTGTCAAAAATAGTTTTTTCATAGTATAATAAGCATCAGTGTTTATTACTTAACTTGCAGTCTTCGGGGCAAATCCCGGTAAGCAAAAGTAAGGGTTAATGATTACTTTTTATGAAGAAATTGCTGACATACACCATTCTCATCATGCTGGCTATCATCTCCTGCCGGCATGAACCATCAACTGCGATACGGACTGATTTTAAGAAATTTTACGACCGTTACCGGGTTGAAGGGTCTTTTAGCTTATATGATCCTGGCAATGACCGGTACATTTTATATAATCCTACTCAATTCAAACAAGGCTTCATTCCTGCCTCCACCTTTAAAATAGTCAATTCGCTGATAGGGCTGGAAACGGGTGTGATCAGAGACGGGGATTTCGTCATTCAATGGGACAGTGTTATCAGGCCTAACCCGAAATGGAACGTGGACCAGGATCTGAAGACGGCCTTCAAAAACTCAACCGTCTGGTATTACCAGGAGCTGGCCAGGCGGGTTGGGGGAAAGCAGATGAAACGCTGGCTGGATGAGGCGAGATACGGTAATGCCGACACTTCGGGGGGTATCGACAGGTTCTGGCTGAACGGGGGGATCCGCATTTCACCGGAACAACAGATCGGTTTCCTTCAGCGGCTTCACGATAGCAAACTGCCTTTTTCACAACGAGCCATGGACATTGTAAAGCAGATCATGATCGCAAAGGATACCCTGGGTTACATCATCAGGGCAAAGACAGGCCGGAGCAGCCAGGATGGCAAAGAAATCGGCTGGTATGTGGGATACCTTGAAAACAACAACCATCTCTATTATTTCGCTAATTGCATTCAGACCAATGACCCTGATAATCAGGAATTTGCAGCGGCCAGGATCAATATTGTGTATCAGATCCTTGATGAACTGGTTTTCAGTAAACAGTAGGCAGTAAGCAGTCGGCAGCAGTAGGGACATGCTACAGCATGTCCTAATCTTGACAGTACGATGCAGCCTGCAGCCTGCAGCTAACAGCGACGGTGCGGCAGTCAGGAGTTGCAATGACCGCAGCCACAGGTTTTTCCTTTTACTTTTTCGAAGGCTTCCCTGCCTTCCGAGACAGAGAACCAGATCAGTCCGATGGCCCCGATCACATCGGCCCAGACAAAGCCGGTGATCT
>JAPLDE010000133.1 GCA_026391855.1 Bacteroidota bacterium
CACTGCCGACTGCCGACTGCAAACTCTCCGCTAACGCAGCAAAATCCCGGTAAACCTCATGTGACTTATCTGGGAACAGCATTGAAATGATCTCTTTATGAAAGTCAATGGTCTCCTTAAAAATCGCCTCAAAAGAGTGATCTCCAAAGAAACAGGCGTTTACCAGCTTCTCCAGCGCATTGGTGGTTTTTCCCATGGCTGAAACAACAACAAGCAATGGCTGGTCGCGGTAAAGACCCAGAATCCTTACCACATTCCTTACCGCTTCTGCATCTTTCACCGATGCACCACCGAATTTGAACACTTTAGGCTGCATTTTTTTTGGTGGTTATTATTACAGGCCAAAGATAGAAGAAGTAACTGAAAAGGTATTTTCTTTGTAATAAAATGTTAAGATTACATGTGATTCAGTTTTTTTTTATCTTTATCCCAGTGTTTTACCAATAACTTTATAATTATGAAGAAGTTACTGATTTTTCTGATAGTTATTCTGATGGCAGAAGGCAAGACATACTCACAGGAGTATTTCCGTAGCGGGATTTTCCTGCACCATTCAACAGGGCAGTATATCTGGGGACCAAACCCCGACGGGACTTCCACCACGACCATCCCCGACCAGATGAGCTTATTTAATGATAATCACGGGCTTAGCGGCAATGAAGCGGTTAGTTTACTGGAAGAATGGTGGGCGCCCGATGACAATGAATGGTCCACCCAACATGAATTTTTCGAAGGAAATACAGCGTTTACAGATATCAACTATTACCTGAACAACTACAAGATACTGGTAGTGAAATCCTGTTTCCCCTCCTCTGCCATTGAAGTTTGGGGTCAGCCTTCGGATTCGGCAGATCCCACCTTCAAATCGGTTTACAATTACAAATGGCACTGGAGGCATATCCTTGCCGTGATGAAGAGCCACCCGGCCAACTTCTTTGCTATCTGGACCAATGCCCCGCTGGAGCAATATTCAACCTCTCCGGAGCAGGCAGCGCTGGCAAAGCTATTTACCCGCTGGGCAAAAGATACCCTGGCTGCCGGACTCGATCCTGAGTTTGGAGAATTTCCTCCCAATGTTTATGTGTTTGATTATTTCAATAAAATTACCGGTCCCGATGGCATTGAGCCCGATCAATATGCCACGGCCATGTACGATAGCCATCCCAACGGGGCAGCCACCGACCTCATCGCTCCCCAGTTCGTGGATGAAATTTTTTCCGCTGCCATGGAGTATGAGCAGATTTACTATGGAATTCCTTTATATGTGCTGAAGGACAACCTGACCTGTTATCCCAACCCGTTTCATCAGAATTTCAGTCTGAAAATAGCTCTTTCACAACCTGCAACTGTATCAGTATCAATTTATAATAATTTTGGCCAGCTCATTTTCAATTATATATCCGATGCTGCTGCAGGTGAGTATAACAGGTTAATCGATTTCTCCGGAATACAGAATGGAGTATATTACTACCAGGTAATCGCCGGGGAATCTGTATTCAACGGTAAACTGGTGAATCAGTAGTTATTATCGAATACTTATTATCACACAAGTTGAAAAACAGAGAAATTCCTTTTATGGACTGATGTGCCTGTTGTGTTTTTTAAAAATATTGTATACTTTTGATGATAAGCAGGCTTGTATTCAAATAACATTGTTGTAGATTAAATTTGAGGCTATGGCAGTAACAATTCCGGGAAAATCCAGACCAGAATGGAGAAAAATGATATCTGGCGAAATAGAACATGAATTCAATAACTATGTTCTGCAAAAGACTATTTATCAACTGCGTCAGGAAATATTCAAACGCAATCTGACCTACGAGAAAGCGATTGATCAGTTGTATGAACTGTGTTCTAAATATGCGTTGGCTGTTCAGATCGATTTTAGACAAATTTTTAAAAGCTGGTAACAATGGAAAGAAAATTATACACAAGGGAAGATGTGGTTAATTTCATTGGTATGAATCGCCACATGGTTTTAACGGGTGATGAAAGTCTGCTGTCGGCGCTGCCGGTTGGAAACTGGATTGGAGGCACAATCCCTTATTTCATGGATGTACAGGGAGGAATTTTTACAAAAGACAAAATCTTTGTCGATGACTTTACGTCTTTGGGCATTGACTTTCGGATTATCGAATTTGATGAGCAGAATATAAGTGGGGTGGCCACTTCGGGATTCAGAAATGGATTCACTATTTTACTTATTCCCGGTGAGAGTGGTATCCTTCAGGAATTTGCGATGAATGCAGATTCCTATCCCGGTATTTTCAGGAACCCCATAACGGGATATGTCACCGGTAACGATTTAAACGAAACAAACGCGACACCCAAGGTCTTTAATGGAACTACTGCTAAATGTTTTTCAGACAAAGCAATAGGGATACACGTAGAATTGCCGGCTGCAAAAATTGCAAGGGTGGAAATCGTTAATATTTTCAGGCCCGTTGAAAAAGCAGATATAATCACTTTCCCTGTATCCGGTTTTAACCAGACTAAATGTTTCGTAAATGGAGAAGAGCGCCTCCTGATAGAATATCTTGACGGTCAAAAGTATGATACTCAGTTTCCTCTCATTGTAAATCAGGCAGGTGCCTACATCAATAAAAGTTTTCGCATGTTGAACAAAGAAACGAAAGAAGTGAAGTTTTTCGCACCGCTTCTGACTGGTGAAAAATACATGCTGGCTCAGAAGGTTGAGGATTACGGGGCAAGATTTGAAAAGGAGATTGGCACGATTCCTCAAACCGAATTTGTGTGTAATTGCATATTAAATCATCTTTACGGGAAATTTGAGGGTAAAAAGATCAATCTCAACTGGAAAACAACCTTTGGAGAAGTTGCTTATCAGTTGTTAAATCAAACTTTGGTTTATCTGACAATAGATGAAATGGAGGAATGAAAAATGACGGATAAGTAAGTGGGTCAGCATTTTTCATTCTCAACTCCAAACTCCAGGCCGAAGCTTACGTTGATGATCCGTTTGCTGTTGTTCCGGAAAATGTTGTAATCACTGTGGTAATTCCTATGTCCCTAATACCCGTCGATAAGCAGACCGATATTGTCTCCCCCGGCAACATTGCAATTATACATATGCAAGGTGTCGGAAGGGTTGTAGATCTGTTACCCTTTTACAGACTTAATGCCGTCAGGCATTCAACCCCCGATGCCTAAAGGTTCCGATAAAGCCTCCCTTGTGCCTTTAGGCACAAAACCCCTGTAGCAACCAGGACCCGGTGATCTTTTCCCGTGCCTTTAGGTACAGAACCAAAATGCTCACTATAAACACATTACGTTTATTATTTACAATAACCCGGTGCATGTTTGCATATAAAACATAATTTTTTTTATTTTCAACATCCTTACTTTTTTTAACCCTTTCATTTTCATTTCTATACCCCAAATGCATCTATATGTAATCATGGAACCAGGCACGAAATACAACGCTCGTAAAACAATATCAATCGCTTCAAATATCTATTGTGATCTATGTGTCTATTGTGGTTAGTTTTGTTAGTTTTTCTTAACCACAATAGGCACATAGTAGATTAATACGTAATTTTATCATTATCAGAATCAGATGATTAATTTATCAAGTTCTATTATGAGAAGGTGATGGGTGGTCCTTGGAAAACCTACTAAATTGTGCGACCCGGGAAAGGCATTGACGACAGGGTAACACTTTTATCAGCCAAATTGCTGCCTTTACTCTGGGAATACTACAAATTGTACAAACCGGCAACCTATTTATTCACCGGGCAAATGGGCGGAAAATATTCTGAAAGAAGCGCTCAGCTCGTTTTGAAGAAGGCAGCGATGAAAGCCGGGATAAAGCGTGAGGTAACATTAAGAACTTTAAGGCATTCATTTGCAACACATTTGCTCGAAAATGGAACGGATATCAGGTATATTCAAAGTTTACCGGGTCACAACAGTCCGAAAACAACCCAAATCTATACCCACATCACTACAAAAGGCCTGGACCAGATTAAAAATCCCCTCGACAACTTTGATTTGTAAAACTTTTTTTCACCAGATGCTGTAGTATTTTAAAATTCCTTATATTTGTTATTGCTTAAGATAACCAACTAAAAATCAGGATACTTGCACAATCCTATTATAAGAAAGCTAGCCGAGAGTTATCGGTAGTACAATGTTATGCCGCATACTAGGGCGCTACTTGAAACATTAATTGTAAACATATATGGACAGATTTTTAAAAGCGAAACATTGGCAAATTTTTATGGTG
>JAPLDE010000032.1 GCA_026391855.1 Bacteroidota bacterium
GCTATGGGAACCGCATTTAATGCAGCAAGAGGCATACAGTTCTTCACCCCGTTAGCCATTGCAATGGTAGCCTCTGTTTATGGTTTTTCGGGAGGTATTTCACTGGCCGCTCTTTTTGCAATACTTACAGGAGTATGGATATGGACATTGCCTGAAACAAAGGGGAAGAGGATTGTTCTGGAGGAAGAGCTTTCAAGAGAATGTAAAGAGTGACGATTCAACCGGTACATCATGGACTCATACTAAAGAAGACCCTAACCTGGTTTACCGTATTTCATTGATCCATAACAACTCTTCCTGTTTTCGTCATTTTTTTAACCGAAAATTTATCTTTCTGAAAGACAGCGATATACGAGGTTGAAATTTGGATTTTGGGTATCCCGGGGCTAAATTTGCCCCATGTTCATCCGCAGAAAACATAACAAGACAGGTACGACAAGTGTCCAGGTGATCGACAAGAGCCACAAAAGCTATCGTGTCGTCAAGAGTTTCGGTGCCGGAGGTTCCGAGTTGGCGTTTGCTATGACATCAGCAATATCTACTGACTGAAGATTTCGGACAAAGACCAGCAGGAACTATGTGCAATCGTGATGAAACCGGGATATCTTCCGAATCTTTTAAACAACCTGACATGATAAAGGCAGCATCGGCAATGACCAGTGCAAGATATAAAGCTGACCTTAAACAGGACCCCATAGTGGTAGAATGAATCCTCTAAATAAGTAAAAACAGTTATTAAATATACCTTCACCGGGACGATTTATTTCGAAACAAGGAATTCAGATTACTTTCAAATAGTCAGAACAAATGAAAAACCAAGAGAATTTGGCCGGTCTGAGGGTTGGTCGATTGGTAAGAGATAGGCTACATCAAACCCAACATTCTTAAATTTCAATCCAAGCCCCAATGTCAAATAGCGGTCATTACCCCTTGGTATATTCTGATGATAGGTCCCTACTCTACAATACACTTTATTTTTGTAAGCGTATTCAAATCCAAGCCCATAGGCAATTTCGCATAATTCTTCACTGCTTCCGCCTGGTGAATCGTAAAAAGATTGCAGCATTCCCTGAAAAACATCAACATCCGGATCTTTCCCCTTTTCAATTACCCAGTCCCCATTCGAGTCTGTAACAGGTAAACCTGTAGAATCATTTATTTCATAAACAGGCAGCGTTGGAATCAGTAGTTTGCTCAATTCAATTTGCACTGTAAATTTATTATTTTGATTATCAATACTATAAGAAGATCCTAGTCGGAGAAGGGTTGGCAGGAAAGCTCCCTGTTCATTAAAATAAGTAAGGAATTTGCTGCCGATGTTAGTGATTGCAATTCCTAAACTCAGGTTACTCTTATAAAATTCTGACAGTTTCCCGGGTTTAGTGTAATAGAGTCCGAGGTCGGTTGCCACACTATTACCTGAGTTGTCGTGCGGGCCAAAGGGTTGTCCTGAATAAACGTCAGAATAGATATACCTGCCTGTAATTCCAAGTGAAAGTTTTTCCGACAACTTCCCTGAGAAACTTGCATCCACTGCATATTCAGTAGGACGAAGGGTACCGGTTTGCCTGCCAGTATTATTAGTGAGGATAAACTGCTGCCAAAAGTCTTTTTTAAAAGAAATCCCCAGTGCAAATTTTCCATTCAGTTTATAAACTGCCTCAAAATCAAGGAATTCATTATCCTCTTGATGAGATTTGACCGGCAACTGATATGAAAAACCTCCCGTAAAGAGGTTCTCAATAAAAGACATCTTAGCCGGGTTCCAAAAATTCGAATGAACGTCCGCCTGCCCTGCAACACCGGTTAACCCCATACCCAACGACCGGGCATCTGTTGGAACTAATAATAAAGGGACTGCGGCATTCAAATGATTCCGGGAGTGGCCCATCAGTTGACTATACTGTGCAAAGACGCTACCTGCATCAATCAGCAGGAGAAAAATTACCAGTTTGATCGAAAAAGTTAAGATTTTCTTCATCTGTATAAGGTATTTGAAATGAAGACCGACCTTTTTATCATAACCTTAATATTATAACCATTATTGCCACATGATGAATGTTTTTGGACTTTTCATAAAATTCCGGTACAGAATTAGCTGTTGAATCCGTATCTTTTGTTGAGTATTGAGAAGTTACTGAGAAGAAACCTATTTTTGCTATCCCAATATAGTAAAATCAGCTCCTCCGATTTTCTTGCAATTAAGTTGAGGTAAGTTCCATAATTGATCTAAGTTCTCAATAAACTGAAAGGGAATTCTGGACTCAAAATTCACTCACTTTAACGTTTGGTCCTTTATTTTTCTTCAACGTGATGAATGTTTTGTTAATTTTATACGACTAATCTGATAATTATGAAAAGAATATTTACTTTGACATTTTCGATTATTGCATTTGCAGCAATCACTTCAACATCGATAACCTTTGCCCAGCAGCAGATTCCAGCGCGGACACCTTTCACTAAAGAGAAAAACCGTTTGGTAACGGCTGTGCCATTGTCAGGTTTTAGCATTACTCCGGCAACACCTGCTCAATTGGTAAGTTATTTATTGGGACCCGGCGCAATTATCAGCAACCTGAGCTACACTGGTTCTCCTCTGGCGCTTGGTATCTTTGTGGATTCTGCCAGTTCATTTGGAATAGATACGGGAATTGTGATTTCGACCGGTAATATAATGGACGTCCCTGGACCAAACGTTTCTAGTAGTACATCATCTAGCCTGGGATCACCCGGGGATTCAATGTTATCAATCATTGCAGGCAGCTCTACCCTTGATGCCGCGGTTATTGAGTTTGACCTGACAGTATTAACCGATACCTTAGGAGCTGACTTTGTTTTTGCTTCAGAAGAATATAATGAATTTGCGAACAGCAACTTTAACGATCTTTTTGCTTTTTTTGTAAGTGGGCCAGGCATAATGGGTTTTGAAAACATCGCTTATATTCCCGGCACTTCCACCGTCATTTCTATTAATACTATTAACAACGGGACCATGAACGCTGGTCCATGTATAAATTGTCAGTACTACCATAATAATTTTCCTGGACAACCGATTGAATATGATGGATTTACGTCACTTTTCTCTTTGGGCTATCCAATTTTGTACGGACAACAATATCATTTTAAAATTGCTTTAGCCGATTGCAGTGATGGAGTTTATGATTCAGGAATTTTTCTAAAAAAAGGTAGCGTACTGGGAAAGGCTTGCCTGCCTTCTCCAAATTTCTCATCCACAGTTAGTGGATTAGCTGCAACATTCACAAATACAACTAATTACGCTCGCTTTTATACCTGGAATTTTGGGGACGGAGCAGTTGATACTACCCTGCAATTAACAAATAGCCATATATATCTCCAGGCTGGGTTATACCCTGTTACCTTACAATCCCACAATTATTACCAGACTAGTTCAATTACTCAAACTATTAATGTTGGCGGAGTTGGCATTCCTTTAGTAAATAATGCAAGCCAGGAAATAAAACTACAGAACCTGAAAGGTGGATTTTACAAGCTTACTTTTAGAAAGAATGTAAATGCTGAAATCCGTGTTTATACCCTCACAGGTGAGCTGATACATTCTTTACAGGTCAATGGAAGTGAAGCCGGTATCGACCTAAGTAATCTGGCTAAGGGAATGTATATTTTGCAGGTTAATACTCAATTAGCGATTAAAACGTGGAAGCTTATTCGCTAATCGTCTTTTACGGAGAATTAAAGACTTAACCGTCACTTCTTTGATCGGATTTTATGAATCCTGATTGGATTATCTCTATTGTTATTCATTTTAATGCACCATCATTAACGGTTTCTCGTAATCAGCCATTTTCTTATTGGGAGTTTTACCCATGAAGAATTCAATTACACCTCCATTAACAATATCATTATGAGTGATATAGTTCTTTTTGTAGGGTTTACCATTCAGTCGTATTTTTTGAATGTAGATATTGTCTGCTCCGGCGTTGTTGGTGATAATGCTGAACTGCTTCCCGTTGGCCAGCTTTATGGTTGCTTTTTCTAACTGAGGCGAACCAAAACAATAAACGCTGTTTGCAGGGTTTACCGGATAAAATCCCATAGCGCTGAAGATATACCAGGCCGACATCTGGCCGCAATCTTCATTGCCGGAATATCCCGACTGCCGGTCATTATACAGTTCATTCATTATTTTGGCACTGTAATATTGGGCTTTCCAGGGTTGATTTGTGAAATCATACAAGTAAACAATATGATGGCTGGGTTCGTTGCCATGAGCATACTGGCCGATGAAACCAGAGGCATTTCCGTTAACATCTTCAGGTTTTGCTTCAAACGTAAAGAAGGTATCGAGTTTTTGGACAAAGGCTTTATCACCACCCATCAGGCTGATAAATGAAGGTACATCCTGCGGAACATACCATAAATACTGCCAGGCATTCCCTTCCGTGAAAGGAAACCCGCCATTACCGCCATACATAAGCGGGTTAAAGGGCTCAATCCATTCCTTGAGGCTGTTTTTAGCCCTAAAAAAACCGATTCGTTTGTCAAAAAGATTCTGATATGCTCCCGAACGCTTGATAAAGTATTGATAATCATCTTCATGACCCATTTTTTTTGCCATTTGAGCCACACACCAATCGTCATAAGCTATCTCAAGTGTGATAGAAACCGACTGGGTTTGTAAATCCTCCGGAAAGAAACCATATTTATCCAACAGATTGAAAGGAGCATTTTTATGGGATGTCATGGAAGATGCTTTAACTGCCTGGTAAGCAAGTTCATAGTCAACACCGGGTATTTTTTTGAAAAAAGCATCAACGATGACCGGAATAGCGTGGTTACCTATCATGCAGTAGGTATCTGTACCCCATAGCTGCCAGATGGGCAGATAACCGTATGTATTGTATTGCCGTATCATTGAATTGATAAACCCGGCTGTTCTGTCCTGCTGAACTAAAGTATAAAGAGGATGGGCCGCACGGTAAGTATCCCAAAGTGAAAACGTACTGTAATGCTTTTTGTCAGGCGCATTCTTTTCACTATTATCCGTACTTAAATAATCACCTGAAACATCCGCAATATTGTTCGGCTGAATAAACAGGTGATACAATCCTGTATAGAAAATGCTTTTTTGTCTTGCAGTACCTTCAATATCAATGCATGACAATTCTTTATTCCAGGCTTTACCGGCCAGCAGGGAAATATTGTCAAAATCAAAACCTTTAATCTCAGCATCAAGGTTCTCTCTGGCGCCTTCCGCCGAAACTGAGGAAATCCCGACTTTTACGATCAATGGCTGGTTGTTATCCTTATCAAAATTGAGAATTATTTTCAATTCCTGATGATTGGCTACCGGAACATCCGGGAATTCATACTGCCCGGCTTTACAGATATGCGAATCAAAAGGACGGGAAAACTCTGCCCTGAAATACACTTTCCTGAGCTTTGCCCAGCCTGATATGATCCTGTATCCTTCAATTGTTTTATTATCGATGACCCTTACCTCTGACGACAGAATCTTGCAAAAGCGGTAAGGGCTTGTCCTGACGAGCGAATGGTCAAGATCAACAATCAGATGAACCGGTTTCTGACCGGCAAATGTATACCTGTGCATACCACAATGCTCTGTTGCTGTCATTTCAGCACGAATGTTATAGTCATCAAGAAGAACGCTATAATAACCGGGGGATGCCTTTTCCGTTGCATGCCGGTACTTAGATCGGAATCCGGCAGTTTTACCGTCATCACTTCCTGCTTTCCACTTAATATCGCCTCCGAAAGGCATGAACAGAAAATCATAGAGGTCGGGACAACCAGTTCCGTTCAGATGGGTATGACTAAATCCGAGTATTGTATTATCCTTATAGTCATATCCGCTGCATGGGTCATCGGGATATTCTCTTGTATCGGGACTCAGCTGCACCAGGCCGAAAGGCAGACAAGCCCCGGGAAAATTACTGCCCGACAGGCTTAAACTATCAAGAGAACCTGTTCCGATAAACGGATTGACAAATTTTGTATAGTCAACGTTTGAATTGTTGTTTTGAGCAAACAAACCTGACTGGAATAAGAGAGCCCCTCCAAAAATGATGGGTAATAACTTTTTCATTTCCAAATTTTGAGAGATTTACAGTTAGTGCAGCTTCCCTGCCATGAATAAGAAAAGATTAGCAAAGCTACTATCTTTTTTGCTCTTAATCCCTTATTTTATTACTAATATCAAGCCACGTAAAGGAAAAAAAATAATAACTTCCCAGAAATATGTTATTCACTATTGTTTCCTTGTAGCAGCGATGTGAATGGATTTTAATAGCTTTTAGAGAACAACTTACTTCTCAAAAGGGCTATCAAAGGCATTTTTTTCGTCTTTATCCTCCTTTTTATTGCTGTTAAATTCAGGACTACTGGGTGCTCCCCCACCCCCATTAGTGGTCATCATAACAAGAGATATCTCTTTGTCAATCAGGATAACAGTGAATTCTGGAGTTTGATATTGCCAAGCTTTAGCGGAGGAAATTGGATTCATTTTTTTTTGTTTTAGCAGGTACAGTTAATTTGATGAAGGAATGAAGGAGCCATTAACGTCACCCCGGGTTAAGACCCTGATATTCTGAATAATGTGTTCACCTGGTTGAGAAAGGATAAAAGGTTCGGATTCCACTATCCAATCGCCAGGTTTGAAAGAAGTGATCAGCTCAACAAAACGTCTCTGTACCAGAAGAGCATCAATGGCATTTACATAGCCGCTTCCATCGGCATCGGCAGCCGAGAGGAATATTCCTTCCAGGCTTTGAATTCCGGTGAAATGTTTCAGTATGGCCAGTGCATCTATGGCATTGATTCCACCGGTGGGGAGAGAAAGCTCGGGGACAACATGCAGTGGTTCAGTGCTGTAGAAAGTAAAGCGAAAATTTCCTTCAGCATCAGTGACTGTGGTTTCCAGAATTACGTCTCCGGCGTTTCTCAGTGTAAGGGTGATATTGGAGATTGGAGTCTGCTGGTTATTGGCATAAGTGAGCTGTCCTGTTACAGAAACAGGGTTCAGGTGAAGGATCAACCTGGAAGAAGAGGTAATGGCAGGGGAAGAAAGTGAATACAACGGGTTTTCTCTTACATTATGCCAGACACCTGTTTGAACATCCTCAAGGAAGACTGGTAATGCGGGGTCAAATTCGCTGAGATCCACCTCAATTTCAACACTTCCCGGGGTGAGGAATTCGAATCCCAACGGAATATTCATACTGTCCTGTAATTCAGAAAAACCATTGATGGCAAACTTGCGTCCATTGGGCAAAGTAGTGAACACCATCACAAAATTCGTATCATTGATAAACATTTTCTCGGCATCAAAGCTGTCAAAGTTGTCGCTGGCCTGAGGTTGGAAAGTCAGCGTTGTCTGGTCGGTATGTCCGTTATGCAGGCTGTTGATCCGAATAAGGTTGCGGCTGTCCCCATTTTTAAAGATGTTTTGTGTAACGTGAGTTCTGGCCTGATTATCAAAACTATAGGCAATATTGTCGGTTCCTTCCAGGTTTATCCAGTAGGCCTGGGTAGCTGGAATGTACTGCGTCCCGCCATTATTACCTGTACCTGCTCCGGCCAATGACCAGTATGCCAGATTATTATCGGATTTCCTGAAAGAAACAAATCCCTGGATATTGCTTCCGACTGTCCAGCCACTCACAGGTGAATTTGTGCTACCCACGTTGATGGCAGAGGTAAAAGGGTTCCCTATCAGGTTCCAGCCAAAGGTAGCTCCATTGTATAATATAACATGATCCGCTGAACCTGCAGCCTGGGTTCCATTGAGTAATATCCCTGTAAATGAGAGTGTTGTATTGGCAGCATATTTCACTACATACCCTCTCATTATTTCTAAAGGTGTATCATTGATTGGGATAAGTTCCCAGGCCACGCCATTGTTTGCTGCATTGGAATTGTACTGGTAAAGTTTATTGTTAATGCTTCCGGCAAAAACAGTCCGAAGCGCATCCGATACAGGCGGTGAAATATAACTGACCACATTGGCAGGAATGTACCTCTGAACTGTTGCACTGACCCCGTCGGAATGATGGATCAGCGAGCCTTGACCGCTGGCGTCAGCCTGGATAACAATACCAGTGGTTCCGGCAGCATTGGTTAGTGTCCCGTTTACTGTGAGGGCT
The DNA here is from genome assembly GCA_026391855.1 of Bacteroidota bacterium. Taxonomy (GTDB): domain Bacteria; phylum Bacteroidota; class Bacteroidia; order Bacteroidales; family CAIXZF01; genus JAKLIX01. Next base: position 8,142 of record JAPLDE010000032.1, read on the forward strand.
TTCCCTTCCGCAATGGTTAAGATAGCTCCTGAATTGATTGTCAGGTTGTTGCACAATGCCGGCGTTCCCGGATCCTGGTTTACAACAGGATAGTAAACAACATTCGGAATCAGGATATTGGATGAAATATTCGACACTGCATTACCGTCCCAGTTGGCAGCTGTACTCCAGTTTGTTTCAGCGCCGCTAGCCCCTCCTAACCAGGTCATTACACCATATGGGTCAACTCCTTCAGTCCATTCATAAGCCCCCATGTCTATGATACTGCTTTGGATCCTGGTTTGATTGCGTACATCATACGACTGTGAATTATAGGAGTTATTCCCGGTATTTACGCAAGGTGAATTGCTGAAAAGCCGATAATCCTTATTGCCACTGTCAACAAATATCGGATTTGAATTGGTATTATTGTTTGTATAAGTAAAGGTTGATGATTCGACATGAATATCATTTGATCCATTTGAGAAGCACGAATAGTTCATCGTCACAACACTACTGCTATAGGCAAATAATTGTAAGCCTTCTACACTCTCCGCGCCTTCGGCGGCATGGTTACCCCATACAATGGCGTTATTAAAGGTTGGCGAGGAATAATGAATAAGAGCCCCGCCTCCCAGTCCACTGGTAGAATTGTTACAGATAGAAACATTACTGAAGACAGCACCAGACTGTTCACAGAAAATACCGCCACCATAACTGGCACCATAATTATCTGATATTCTGACATTTGTAAACACTGGAGCGTATCCATCATTGTAAATACCTCCTCCTTTATAGGCAACGTTATTTGAGATAATCACATTTCTGATTGTTGGAGAAGAAAGGAAATTATATATACCACCTCCGCAGTTATAAGGCGAAGACCCACCATCTGCCTGACCATTTTTCAGGGTAAAACCATCCAGGATCGCAGAAGAGGTTATTACCGAGTTGTAAATCACATGATAACTGTTGTCGGAAGTAGTGCCCTCAACACCCAGATCACCACTTAATATTGTTGGATTGGATGCAATGTTTCTTTCTGAAAACTGGGTTTCTGTCCCTGCAAATCCACCATAAATGGCACAATTGTTTTTCATCCTGAACGATTTGTAACGATCTCCGGTTCCGTCCAGTTCAAGCGTAGGTTTGTACGTTCCGGCAGCAACCCAGATGTCGGTGACATCGGTTTCATCAATTGCAGTCTGTAGCTGAGTGTTATCGTAAGCATTGGCCCAGTTTGTCCCATTTTTTGATCCGGCACCTTCCCAAGTGACATATCGCTTGATCACTTCATAGTCAGGGTCGGTTCCAGAAGTCCATTCATAAGCTCCCATATCAATAGTTGTATTTTGAATGCGGGTGGCATTACGAACATCATAGGATTGGCTGTTACAAGAATTATTACCGGAGTTAACGCAGGGCGAATTTCCATAAAGGCGGTAATCACCTGTGGTTGCATTTACGAATTTCGGGTGGGATGTGATATTGTTGTTGACTGCTGTAAAGGTACCTGAACCGGATATATCGCCTGTACTGTTTGAATAACAGGAAAAGTTGAGCGTGGTACTTGCATCAGCATTCAGATAGATCTGATTTCCTGCGGAAGCGGCGGTATTTCCCCAAACAATGCAGTTGAAAAGGGATGATAACCCTACATAATAGTTTGCGATTCCACCACCCTGGGAAGTAGAAGTATTTCCGGTTATGGTAACATTTGTAAAGGAGGGCGACGAAGAAAAACTACAAACACCACCTCCGGAACCAGCGCTATTGCTAATCATTTTCACATTGGTTAATAAAGGGGATGAATAGTAAATGAATAATCCCCCGCCATATATTGCTGAGTTATTGCTGATAATAAGGTTAGAAAGGCTTGGTGAAGAATAATCATTACAGATTCCACCTCCATTTGCAAAACTACTTTCCCCATCTGCATTTCCCCCTATAATGCTGAATCCGTCAAGGATAGCAGTATTGTTGATATCGGTTGCCTGGTCGGGATTGTAAATGACATGGTAACAGTTGTCGGTAATGTTTGTGGCCGGAACCGTTGAATAATTGTCATCGCTGCTCATATCCCCACTTAAAATGGTGATGTTTGTTGCAATATTCCTTTCTGAAAGCAGGGTTTCTGTTCCGGCAAATCCTCCATAAACCGCAACATGATTTTTCAGTCTGAAGGATTTGTAACGGTTTCCGGCGCCTCCCTGTTCAAGAGATGGTTTATAGGTTCCGGCTGCTGCCCAAACGTCAGAAACACCTTCCTCATCGATAGCAGTTTGTAATTGAGTGTTATCGTAAGCATTACTCCAGCTTGTTCCGGTTTTTGAACCGGCGCCTGACGAGGTCACATATCTGATAACCACATCATAATCCGTTGTTGCGTTGGCAGTAACCCCGGATGAATAAAATGTTGTATTAACTGACCATGCTTTGTAATAATAGGTAGTACCTGAGTTAAGTAATGTATGGTTGTATGTTGTGGCACTGCCGTTATAAATGACAGTTCCCCCGCCTGAAACAGGATCACCGGCAACATAACTACCCGTCGGAGTACCAAAGGTGTTGGTGGTATTCCAGGCTACCATTACATTGTTTGAGCTTGCATTTTTGGTCCAAGACAAATCAATTTGTGAACTAC
>JAPLDE010000236.1 GCA_026391855.1 Bacteroidota bacterium
TTACCAGGGGGATTATCATTATTGTTATTGTACAAAGAGTTCGCACTTCTCGTTTATCCTTGATGAAGTGCTTAAAAATGAGGTTCATTTGGAAACATCAAGTGCATTCGATATCCCTATTATTGAAACATTATTTGAAACCGGGCAGCTCAAAAAGGATGTTTTTGTGGTTTGTAATGGATTTAAACGACCACAATATATACAAGGCATCATCGATTTAGTCAACAATGGATTTGAAAACGTTATCCCTGTATTGGATAATAAACCGGAAATTGATGCGTATGACGGGCAAATTAAAAATAAAGTCAAGCTCGGCATACGGATCGCTTCGGAAGAAGAACCCATGTTCGACTTCTATACCAGCCGCCTGGGCATTCGGGTCAATGATGTGGTAAGCTTCTACAAGGAGAAAATAAAGGACAACCCCCTGTATGAGCTAAAAATGCTCCACTTCTTTATTAATACAGGCATCAAGGACTCTGCTTACTACTGGAATGAGTTAAGCAAATGTATCAACCTCTACTGCGAACTGAAAAAGATCTGCCCTGAGCTCGAATATTTTAATATCGGAGGAGGATTCCCCATTAAAAGTTCGCTGGCTTTTAACTATGATTATGAATATATGGCTGAAGAGATCATCGCCCAGATAAAGAATTTATGTGTGCAGAATGATGTTATTGAACCTCACATATTTACAGAATTCGGCAGCTATACGGTAGGTGAATCCGGAGCCGTTCTTTATTCTATCATTAATCAGAAGTTGCAGAACGACAGGGAGTTGTGGAATATGATCGATAGTTCCTTTATGACTACTCTCCCGGATACCTGGGCCATCCACCAGCGTTTTATTCTCCTGGCGGTTAACGACTGGGATTATGAATACCAGCGGGTTTTCCTCGGTGGGCTGACCTGTGACAGTCATGATTATTATAATGCGGAAGCCCACGCCAATGCTGTGTTCCTGCCTAAAATAACCGAAGGAACAACCCAGTTTATCGGGCTTTTTCATACGGGGGCCTACCAGGAATCCCTGGGCGGATTCGGTGGTATACAGCATTGCCTGATCCCGGCACCCAAACATATTATCATCGATATCGATGAGAACGGGGAATACTACACCAAGCTGTTCGCCAAGGAGCAGAGCTATAAATCGATGCTGAAAACACTGGGATACTGATAGATCTGAAAAGAATTACAGGATAAAAAGAACGGACCATGAAACGTTATGGTGATATACCACTTGAATATGCCCGGGAAACGGCAAGGGTTGTAATCCTTCCTATCCCGTATGACGGGACAAGTACCTGGATAAAGGGGGCGGATAAGGGCCCGGAAGCCTTGCTGGAAGCCTCAGCAAACATGGAATTATATGATATAGAGACAGATACGGAAGTATATCTGAAAGGAATCTATACAGCTCCTCCCGTATTGGAGAAATCCAGCCCCGAAAAAATGGTGGAGGCTGTTTACAGAGCTGCCGGCCGGTATGTTGCTGAAGGAAAATTTGTAGTGGGCCTGGGTGGCGAACATTCTGTCACCTATGGTCAGGTAAAGGCTTATTTTGATAATTTTCCTGCCATGAGCGTTCTGCAATTGGATGCGCATACCGACCTGAGAGGGGTGTATGAAGGAAGCCCATACAACCACGCCTGTGTGATGGCCAGGGTTCAGGAGCTTTGCCCGATTGTCCAGGTAGGTATCAGAAGTATGGATGTTGGGGAGAAGAAAAGGTTGAATCCGGAACGTGTTTTCTGGGCGCACCGGGTCCATGGCAGCCAGGAATGGTGGGATAAAGCTGTTGGTCTGCTTTCTGATGATGTCTTTATTACCATTGACCTGGATGTTTTTGATCCGGCAATCCTTCCTTCAACCGGGACACCGGAACCGGGTGGTTTACTTTGGTATGAAACCCTGGCTTTCCTGAAATATGTCATTTCAAAGAAAAATGTAATCGGTTTCGATATTGTGGAACTATGCCCCTCAGCCCAATCCCCCTCTTCCGATTTTCTGGCTGCCAAGCTTGTATATAAGTTACTGAGCTATAAATTCTGATATGATGGGCCCGTTTCACGGGGAAACCGGAATATTGTATCTTTGCAGAAATTATAATAAGATCATGGAAAAAACTGATTTACTGAAAGATGTGGTAAAGCACATCGACTTTACCTCTTTTGACGCTACCCCCATTGTCAATGCGATGATGGATATGTCGTTTACTTCCAGGGATACAGCGGTTGCCGCAGAGATTCTGAAGAAAATGATCAACGAAAAGGGATGCACCATCATCATGACCCTGGCCGGAAGCACCAGTGCAGGTGGTTGCATGAACCTTTATGCCGACATGATAAAATACAATATGGTGGATGCCATTGTGGCTACCGGTGCCAGTATTGTCGATATGGATTTCTTTGAAGCCCTTGGTTTTAAACATTTTAAGGGCACTCCTTTTGTTGATGATACCAAATTGCGCGGATTGTACATCGACAGGATCTATGATACCTATATTGATGAAGAGGAACTGCAGGTATGTGATATGACCGTTAAGGAGATTGCCGACGGACTTGAGCCACGACCATACTCATCCAGGGAATTCATCCGTGAGATGGGACGCTACCTGACTGTGCATTCTGTTAAGAAGGAATCTCTCGTTCAGCTGGCTTTCGAACATGATGTTCCTATATTTTGCCCTGCCTTTTCCGACAGCAGCGCCGGGTTCGGATTGGTTCGCCATCAGTGGGAACACAAAGAAAAACATGTCAGCATCGATTCTGTGAAAGATTTTATGGAGCTTACCCTTATTAAAATGGCTTCGGAAACCTCCGGTCTGTTTATGGTGGGCGGCGGTGTCCCCAAGAATTTTGCGCAGGATACGGTGATCTGTGCCGAGATCCTGGATAAGGAAGTTCCCATGCATAAATATGCCGTTCAGATCACCGTGGCCGACCCGAGAGACGGTGCCTGTTCAAGCAGTACGCTCAAAGAAGCTGCCTCATGGGGAAAAGTGGATACCGTTGAACAGATGGTGTATGCCGAAGCCACCAGCGTGCTTCCTCTCATCATGAGCTATGTTTACCATAACGCTTCCTGGAAGGACCGTCAGCGGTTCGGATGGGGAAAAAGATTAGACGGGAAAACTATTTAGCCGCAGGGATATAGGACCTGTTTACGTCGCCGACACATAATCCCCTGATATTGCGGGTTATGTTCATCGTACCATCCAGCTCTATCATCACATCTTCAAAGATCCAGTCGCCCAGCGGAAAGGTGGTGATTATGCCGGTGAAACGCATGAGAACCTGCAGTGCGTCCCCGGAGTTTACGTATTCGGTAAAGTCTACATCCGCCGCCTTCAGCCGCAGTCCCGACAAGGTTTCCATTCCCACAAAATGCCTGAGAATGGTCAGGGCATCAACGGCATTTACGCCACCCCAGGGTTTGTAACACAGCACAATGAGCTGGTAAACACCCGGATCAAGGCCAAGAAACTGGTAATAACCATTTGCATTGGTGTTTACCTGTGCCAGTGTATATCCCGAATTCAGCATGACCAAAACGCCGTTGAGAGGGGTATTGGCGGCATTATCATACAGTACCCTGCCCGAGATCTTCCGTGGTTGGATAGCTGTTGAGTGAATAGTCCTGGATCCCGGAGGGGAAGTGATGGTGGGAACATGTGGCCCCTGCTGGTCGCTCAGAGTAAACGAGAGACACTCGGCGTCCAGGATATCTCCCGGGTAAGCGTTAACGCTCACGCTGAAACAGATCCAGAAATAGTTGGCTCCGGGTTGCAGCATTTTAACACCGTTACAGGGTAATGGCAGTTGGGTGCCTGACCAGAAAAGGTTTAACGGGATAAAAACAGAATCGCTGCCGGTACAATAGATCTGTACCTGGCTGACATCAGAGGAATAGTTGGTACAAAGCGCGGCATCTATCACAATCTGAGTCAGATATAAGTCACCCGCACCTCCCTGAACATCAATTCTTAACCCGATAATGGGATTGTTGGTACTGGGGGGATATACGTCGGTGGTATCTGCCGTAAAAGTGGTGGCACCGGTAAATATCACACCGAAACTCCTGAAGGAGATCAGCATAAAAAGCAAAAAAAAGTATCTGTATTTTTTCATAGGTTGTTATTATTTAGTCATTTATCCGTTTTGTGAGAGTGAAATTACACAAAAAAGCCAACGAAGTCAAAAAAATGTCGAAGTCATTTAATTTCTTATTTTCGCCTGGAAAATATTGAGATCATGAGTGAAGAAACGAAAATAAAACATCCGCCTGCGTTATACATGCTGGCCCTGACTGCTTCATGGGAGCGTTTCAGCTACTATGGAATGCGTGCCTTTTTGATATTATATATGGCCAATGCTGTGACCAGTAACCTGGGAGGAATGGGCTTCAGCGACGGCACGGCCGGAAGGGTTTATGGGATATTTACGGGCTTATGTTATCTTTTTCCCCTGGTGGGAGGCTACCTGGCCGACCGTTTCCTTGGGGAACGCCGCTCGGTGCTGATCGGGGCCATTCTGATCATGCTGGGCCACTTTACCTGCGCCATTGACAATACATTGCTTCCTTTTATCTCGGGATTGACCCTGTTGATCATTGGCAACGGCTTTTTTAAACCCACTGTCGTGACCATGGTAGGCGACTTGTACCAACAGGGTGATAAACGCCGTGACAGCGCCTTCACCATCTATTATATGCTTTTCAACGCCGGGGTTTTCCTGGCCCCGATCTTATGCGGTTATTTCGGGAGGGAGTACGGTTACAGGTATGGATTTGTGACGGCCGGTTTCGGGATGATGCTGGGACTGACCATTTATATTATTTTTGGAAACCGTTTTCTGGGAGATCTCGGAAAGGTGGCCAAACATACCCAGAACAAGCTGATCCAGAAGGAGAAAACGCCCCTGACCAAACAGGAAAAAGACAGGATCAGCGTCATCCTGGTGCTGCTGTGTTTTGTGATCTTCTTTTGGGCCGGATATGAACAGGCCGGTGGTTCTTTTAACCTTTATACCGAAAGATATATAAACAGGACCGTAATGGGGTGGGAGATCCCCACCGAATGGTTCCAGTCGGTAAATCCTTTGTTTGTAGTGGCCCTGTCACCCTTGTTCTCCTGGTTATGGATGGCGCTTCAAAAGAGAGGGAAGAACCCTTCCACACCGGTAAAGATGGGCATCGCTTTTCTGTTCCTTGGAATCGGGTTTCTCTTTATGGTAGGCGCAGTTATTCAGCGTGGCGGAAATGGAGGGGTTACCATTAAGGCCGGATTATTATGGCTTCTGCTAACCTACCTTTTTCATACCGTTGCAGAGCTTTGCCTTTCACCCATCGGGCTGTCCATGGTAACCAAACTGGCTCCTCTAAAGCTGGCTTCGCTCTTTGTAGGAGTTTGGTTCCTGAGCAGTTTCGTTGCCAACACCATCGCCGGTTTTACCGTGGAATTCGTCGACAAGCTTGGTGCAAAGATGGTCTTTGGCGGAATAGCCCTCCTGATGTTATTCCTCGGGCTCATTGTTTTCTTCATCTCCCGCTGGCTCCTCGGCCGGATGCATGGAAGAGACTAGAGCTTTTCTTTTTCTGAAATAATGATTTGGAAATTTGGAAATTTGATAATTTGATAATGAAATAGATAGCTAATTGGTTTTCAGGTTATTATCTTCTTTAATAGATGAAAAATATTATACTTATATTTTCTCTTTTCATTTTTAGTAACCTGCCTGTTTCAGGCCAGTATTTTAATGAGACTAAAAGAGATTATCAGTGGATAGGTGGTGATGGCCCTACATCACCACCGTACCATGGTGGTTGTGGAATAAATTTTAATGATATTCCCTTTTCAACTGATACTTGTACTTTGCCCTCCTTAATGTTGAGGGGTGATGTAGGAGCCATTTCCGATTGGAAGGGAGATCTTTTATTTTATACTAACGGGCGGGTAGTGATAGATAGAACTAACAATATAATGCCCAATGGTCAAGGGCTGAGTATAGGACAAATTTATTATGATTACTATCTATATTATCCTATCTATCAAGGCATTATTATTCTTCCCGAACCGGAGTCCAACTCATTATATGTGATTTTCCATCAAAAAATTGAATACATCAATGGATCAGGACTTACCGTGACCGGATTATATTATAGTCTGGTTGATATGACATTGAATAATGGATTAGGGGATGTTACTGAAAAAAACGTACCCTTAATAGAAGATACATTGAATGAGGGGTTTATGACTGCTGCCAGGCATGCTAACGGAAGAGACTGGTGGATGCTTACCGGGGAACTTAACAGACCATATTTTTATAGATTACTATTACAGCCTTCAGGAATATCAGTTGTTGGAAAACAAGTAGTTGAAAAAGCATCATGGCATGCTGTTCTTGGATTAGCGTCTTTTTCACCGGATGGTCAGTACTATGCCCAATGTGGATTTTGGGATTCTCTGAGAGTTGATCTTTACCGGTTTGACCGATGTTCCGGATTGTTATCTGATTATGTGGATCTTGGATTTCCTTTACCTGCCGGTGATAATGGGGGAACACTTTCATTTTCACCAAATTCACGGTTTCTTTATTATTGTTCGGCAATGAACATGTACCAATTTGATCTTCAGGCAAATGATATCCTTAATTCAAGACAATTGGTAGGTACCTGGGATGGAACCATGTGGGGGGCTATGAATACTTGTTTTGATCATATGCAATTAGCCCCTGACAGCACAATATTTTTAAGTACATCAGGTACACCGTATCTGCATGTTATTGAACATCCCGATTCGCTGGGTACTGCCTGTGGTTTTGTACAACGAAAGATAACCACGCCGCATGTATTTTATGAATTTCCTAATTATCCTCATTTCAGACTGGGACGGCTGGAAGGATCAGCCTGCGACACCATCTATCATACAGGAATAGAGGAAACATCCTCTTCGGAGCCGATGCCTCTTACCGTTTTTCCCAATCCGTGCAGCGATTGGATTCAGATTGATGTTGGTAAGCGGAGTAACGCTCAACCAAGGATATTGGTGATATACAATATGTTATCGGAAATATCAGCCGAAATAAATGTTGTTCCGTTTCAGGGGATGGTTAAATATGATGTCCGTCAATTTGCAGAAGGCATGTATTCCTGTGTTCTCAAAACCGATAAGAAAGTACTGAGCACAGGTAAATTTATCATTTTCAGGTAGATCGGTGATTTTTAGA
>JAPLDE010000037.1 GCA_026391855.1 Bacteroidota bacterium
CTTCCAGGGATCTTTTATGAAAAATGGCCACCCCTGCCAGGGTAATCCCGAAAATAATGAATTCCAACCGTATACCCAGCAGACAGGGTACTGATAACATCATAATTAACTCTTTATTAGTCTATTACAATTTAGTTCTCATTTATCTGCTTACCCATCAACTTATGTTATCCCTTGCAACCCTGTATTATCTTTGTGAAACGGATAATTCTGCGTAGGTTTGAATGTGGAATAAAATTACGTTATGAACACTCTCATTTCACAACTGCCTGAAGAATTTATTCAATTTCTTCTGGTAACCGTATTTTCTCTCCTGATCGGATTGTCTCAAAGGGGGCTTCATCCTGGAGCCGATGGGATAAGGGTTTTTGGGACAGACCGGACCTTCACTTTTATCGGCATCCTGGGTTATATTCTTTATAAGCTTGACTATGAGCACCTTACATTATTTCTTGCAGGAGGCTTTGCCCTGGTCGTCTTTCTGGCCATTTTTTATATGTATAAAATAAAAATATCACGGTCTTTTGGTCTCACGACCATCCTGATCGCACTTCTCACATACTGTCTGGCACCGCTGGTTGTTACCCAACCTGCCTGGTTATACCTCCTGGTTGTTGTTATCTTACTGATATTCTCGGAGATAAAAGACACCTTTACGAGTATTTCCGCAAAATTCAACAAGGAAGAATTCATCACCCTGGGTAAGTTTCTGTTCATGGCAGGAGTTATTCTTCCCCTTGTGCCCGATGAGCCACTTTTCGGGGCGATCAGCCTGAGCCCTTACAAAATCTGGCTTGCAGTTGTAGTTATTTCAACAATATCCTATTTAAGTTACCTTTTACAAAAATTCGTTTTCAGAAATTCCGGAGTGATCATCTCCGGCATTTTAGGCGGATTATACAGCAGCACTGCAACTACAATCCCGGGCATGAAGATATGTATGTTGCCGGCATTTTGCTGGCTATTGCAATGATGTACCTAAGAATAGCAATATTGGTATTGATCTTCAACCAGATCCTTTTCAGGATGCTCATGCCTGCACTTGGCCTGCTCTTTTTTACTGCCGTTATAGCCGGTCTGATTCAGTGGCATAAAGTAAAAAACCAGGCTGCCAGCAGTGAAGGGTTTACCTCCGAAACAAATCCCCTGGAATTTAAGGTGGCTCTATTGTTTGCCATGTTGTATATAGTGTTCTATATTGCAACGTATTACACTCTTACCTTTTTCGGAAATAAAGGGCTGACCGTACTTTCTGTTCTGACCGGGGTAAGTGATATTGATCCGTTTCTGATCAGCCTGTTCCAGGGAAAATGGCCGGTCAGTCTTCACCAGATTGCTATTGCCTCCAATGTAGCCATACTGTCAAATAACCTGATTAAAACAATCTATGCCGTAGTTTTTGGTGGTATTGCACTGAAAAACAGGATGTTTATTGCAATGGGGATAATTATTGGCGCGAATTTGATCCTCCTTTTTTTTATTTGATAGGGTGTAATGACATCCTGTTATACCACATTCACCTCCCTTTCAAGTTCAACCCCAAACCTTTCCATTACCGACTCTGCTACCTTCTTTCCCAGGTCGAGAATCTGCAAGCCTGTTGCTTTTCCATGATTCACAATGACAAGGGCCTGCCGGTCATGAACGGCGGCATCGCCTAACCGTTTACCTTTCCAGCCGCATTGCTCGATCATCCAGCCTGCAGCCAGTTTACAGGTACCATCTTCCTGCAGGAAATAATGGAGATCAGGATATTGATTAACTAACCGTTGAAATTCAATAGACGAAACAGAAGGATTTTTAAAAAAACTACCCGCATTGCCAAGAAAGGCCGGATCCGGAAGTTTGGAAGTACGAACTTCTCTTACTGCATCTCTTACCATAGCAACCGAAGGATTAGCAATACCTCTCCTTTCCATTTCAGTTTTTAATGCGTCATAGCGGAGGTTTACAGGACCATTCAACTGAAGTAACAGGGTAACCGAGGTGATCAGGGCCTTTCCTTTCAGCTCCCGTTTAAAGATGCTGTCCCTGTAACCAAAACGACAGGATTTCTTATGAAAAGTCCTTTCCTCCCCGGTTTCCAGCATGATGGCATTGAGATGATGGAACACATCCTTGATTTCCACACCATATGCACCAATATTCTGGATAGGGCTGCTACCGGCATTTCCAGGGATCAGGGCCAGGTTTTCGATTCCGCCGAATCCCCTGCCGACACTATAATTGACCAGGTCATCCCAGCTTTCACCCGCCTGGGCCGTAATCATCACCTTACCGCCGACTGTTTCATCAGTGCTAATCCCTTTATTTCTGACAGCCAGTACAATTCCATCGAAATCCTGTGTAAATAGGATGTTGCTGCCTCCCCCCAGGATAAAAAAACGGTTGAATTGCTTCAGGTCTTGTCTCACAAAATCCCGGATATCAGACACATCAGCAAACTCAACGAAATACCTGGCAACAGCTTCCACACCAAAGGTATTCAATGACCTGAGCTGAATATTCTGAGTTATTTCCATAGCAGAGCAGTTTTGATCCTTTCGGGCCAGCCCCGTTTATTGCCGGGCTATCCATTATTCCCGGATTTCCTTGGGGTATTTAAAAAATCAATGAAAATGCAAACCTTCCGGGTTTTACCCAACAGAAAAAACGATATTTTTGCAGTTGCAAAGTTGATTGTTTAACCTAATAAATCAAATAATGATGAAAAAATTACTGTTGTTCTTGTTTATTCTCTTGGCCGGCTTTACTTCCAGGGCGCAATGGATCACCCAGGTAACCCACTTCCCCATCGATGCTGTTGGCATTCACTATATGCATGCAGTGGATGAGAATGTTGTATGGGCTATGGGTTATGACGGACTGGGCCCTTTCGAATACCTGAAGAATTTCACCCGTACAACCGACGGAGGGAATACCTGGCAGGCTGGTATCATTCCCGGGTATGCCATTTATGGAGTTGCCATGGTTTATGGTATCGATGGTCTGACTGCCTGGGTTCCAATTTATGACACGGTAAGTAATGGTGGCAAACTGCTGAAAACCACCGATGGCGGAGTTACCTGGACAGAGAAGAACACCACGGCATTTGCAGCGCCCGATGGTTTCCCGGATATAGTCCATTTTTTCAATGCAACCGATGGTATCTGTATAGGTGACCCTAATGGCGGATATTTTGAAATTTACACCACGACGGATGGAGGTGATACCTGGATCCGCACTCCCCAGGCAAATATCCCCGCTCAACTCAGCAGTGAATGGGGTGTTATTGGTTACTATGCTGCTATCGGAGATAACATCTGGTTTGGAACCAATAAATCAAGGGTTTACAAAACGACCGACAAACGCCTGACCTGGACTGTCTCTACAGTAGTAACAGGAGCTACTTTTATTGATGTCGATTTTATCAATGCCAACCATGGTATAGCCCATGACAGGGGGGCCAACTCTACCGGGGCCATGTACGAAACCCTGGACGGAGGAACTACCTGGACACCTATCGCCATTTCCGGACCTCATTACACCTATGATTTCTCCTGGGTGCCGGGAACTACCCAGGCCTGTATCAGTACTGCAGTAACATCAGCTGCTTCAGGCGTTTCATTCAGCCTTGACGGGGGGCATTCCTGGACAGACTTTAACGGAACTGCCAATGCTTATCAGTTTATGGCTACCGATTGGGTTAATCCTACAACCGGTTGGGTAGGTGGCTATTACAGACCCCAGGATACCGTAAGCTTCCCGGGTATGTTCAAGTACAACGGAGATCCGGTTGGGGTTTTCCAGATCGATCCCAAAGAAGGCGGTATTTCCATTTACCCCAACCCCGGCAATGGTCAGTTCAACCTGGTAGTGGTTGGTTTCGAAAACAAGGATGTGGCTGTAAACATCTTTAATGCCCTGGGTCAGAATGTTTACACCGGTCAACTCAGGCAAAACCTCATTTCCTATAACCAACCCATTGATTTGTCGGGCCTTGCCAGGGGAACCTATATGGCAGTGGTTAATTGCGGGAAAAAAGTAATGAACAAAAAACTGGTGATCAGGTAAAATTCGCCGTTCAGTTTTTGTAATAAGCGCTTTTGTCCTAGCTTTGCCGGGCAAAAGCGCTTTTTTTCAACTTCATCATACGCTGATAGTCAATTCATTATATTCATGATACGTAAAATATTTCTTTTTTCTGCCATCTTATTGCTTTCTTTCATTTTTCGGATACAGGCGCAAACGGTGTCTGATTCTACCCTGACCCCCGAAGAAAAGCGTTACCGTGACTCAATTGCGGCTGTTAACGAACAATCCAAACGCCTTCAGCTTTCCCAGGAAGCCTATAATACCGGTATTCAGAACTTTGAAAAGAAATCCTATACCCAGGCTATCCTGAATTTCGACAAGGCCATCGAGTTGAATTCTTCCTTTGACAAAGCCCTTTATAACAGAGGAATGGCCAGATTCTCAACAGCTGATTTTCCCGGATGCATTGCCGATATGTCACAAGTGCTGAAAATCGATAAAAACAACAACGCGGCATTGTTGAAAAGAGCGGAAGCCTATACCCAGCTGGGAGAATACCAGAAGGCAACGGATGACTACCAGGCGGTTACGGCAAAAGACCCCAACAATTACAAGGCTTTTTATTACATGGGTGAAGTCTTTTTCCTTCAGGGACAATATGAAGAAGCCCTGAAACAGCTGAACAAGGCAATATTGCTGAAGCCCGACTTTTCCAGGGCATATAACGACAGGGCCAGCTGCTACCGTAAACTGGAAAAGTTCACCGATGCCGTGATGGATATGCAGAAAGCCATACAGCTGGAACCCGGCCAGGCTTTTTATTACAATAACCTGGGCAGCATCAGGCGTAAAATGAATGATCCGGAAGGAGCCATCGTTAACTATACCAAGGCCATCGAAAAAGACCCCGCCTATTTCCTGGCTTATAACAACAGAGGCAGTGTTTACCTGGAACAGAAAAAAACCGACCTGGCCCTGGCCGACTTCAATAAAGCACTGGAAATCAATCCTAAATACGCACTGGCTTATAACAACCGGGGCATTATTTATTACCAGAAAGGAGATATTGATAAGGCACTTGCCGATTTTGACAAGGCTGTATTATATAATAAGGACTATGGCCTTGCTTACCTCAACAGGGGTATTGCCAGGGAAATGAAAAAAGACGCTGAAGGGGCCTGCACCGACTGGCGGAAAGCAGAAGAACTGGGAGTGAAAACAGCCGGGAAATATGTTTCTGTCGATTGTGAATAATCTTTTATCTATTAGAAAAATGAAGCTGATACTTACTATTGCCGTTTGGCTCCTTATATTTCCCACCTTATTTCTTCAAGGCCAGAATGTTGAGTTTAAATCAAGCCAGTTCAAAGACCAGAAAGACGCTTTTAAAATGGCGGAAGCCAGCCTGGAATCCGGTAACGCCTTTTTCAAAGAAGGGCTCAAAGCCCTGGAAGAAGGTAAAGACGCCACCCCTTTGTTTTTCAAGGCTTTGGAACCATATCGCAAGGCCAATGAATTTAATCCCAACAACGGAGAACTCAATTATAAGATCGGAAAGTGTATGTTTCTAACGGGTGAAGGGACCAATGCCATCCCATTTCTTGAAAAAGCGTTGAAACTGGATGAAAAGAATATTGAACCGGACGTATATTTTCTACTGGGAAAGGCCTTAAAACTGGATTATAAATTTGATGAGGCAAAGGCGAAATTTACCCTGTATAAGACTAAAGAAAGGGAACGGGTCTTATCAAAAATTACCGAAGAGGTGGAAAAGGAGATCCGGCAGTGTGACCTGGCAAAGAACTTTGTCGCCAAACCCGTTGACCGGATCTGGGTTGAAGATGTAAAAGACTGGAATACAGAGTATGACGATTTCAACCCAAGCATTTCTGCCGATGAATCTATGATGGTTTTCAATTCCCGCAGACCGCTGAACGGCAGTAAAGACCCCTATACCTGCATTTGGTCGACCAACAGGGAGAAAGGCAAATGGTCACCGGTCAAACTCATGGGTCCCCCTTTTGAAAAGGCAGGGGAATATGAAATTTTTAACCTTAGTTTTGATGGCCAGTCGATGTATGTAGGAAAAGCCTCACCCAGCGAAGATATATTCCTTACTGTTCTGGAAGGGAATAACTGGTCGATCCCTATGCACCTGCCCGACAAGATCAATTCCGAAGCACAGGAAACAGGGGCCTGTTTTTCAACCGATGGAATCAAGATCTATTATATTACCGACCAGGTTTACGGGAATAAGGGAGGTAAGGACATCTACTTCAGCGGGGTGATGGACCGGAAGCTGAACCTCTGGGGACAGGGACAAACCATTGGATCAGAGATCAATACAACCCTGAACGACGGCTTCATCTATATGCATCCCGACGGGAAGACCATCTATTTTTCTTCACAGGGCCATAATTCAATGGGTGGGTATGATATTTTCAGGTCGGTAAGGCTTGCAGGCCGTTGGTCGGAGCCGGAAAACCTTGGATATCCGATCAACACGCCCTATGATGAAACCTCTTTCGTGCTTTCAGCCAGCGGAAAAAGGGCTTATATAACCTCAAACCGGAAAGAAGGAGGTAAAGGAGGAATGGATATCTACAGAGTTACTTACCTTGGCCCTGTCAAACAGCCCGTTTCAGACTTTGAGGATCAGCTCCTGGCCGATATTGCTTCACCCCAGCACGAAGAAAAACTGGAAGGCACGGTTACCGTTGAAACCAAGAACCTGACCATACTGAAAGGCAGGGTGCTCGACGATTTTACCGGGCAACCCGTTAAAGCTGATATTGAAATTGTCGACAACGTGAAAAATACAGTCATTGCTACCTTCACCTCCAACAGCTCAACCGGGAAATTCCTGGTTTCACTGCCGGCCGGTTTTAATTATGGTATTGCCGTAAAGGCGAAAGACTATCTCTTCCATTCCGAAAACTTTAACCTCCCCGAAACCAGTGCTTATCAGCTCGTTGAAAAAGAGATACGGCTGAAAGGCGTTTGCCTTGGTTGCAAGATCATTCTCAGAAATATTTTCTTCGATACCGGCAAATTTACCCTCAGACCCGAATCATCCAATGAGCTCATCCGTTTAGGCGACCTGATCCGTGACATTGCCAGGGTAAAGCCGGGAATAAAGATAGAAATTTCCGGACATACCGATAATGTGGGTTCAGAGTCTTCCAACCAGCTATTGTCTGAAAACAGGGCAAAAGCCGTGGTAAAATACCTGGTCGACCATGGTATCGGGCAGGAAAAGCTGGTTTCAAAAGGTTACGGATCAACCCAGCCTGTCTCTTCAAACACCACCCCTGACGGCCGCCAGGAAAACCGCAGAACCGAATTCAAGATCATCGGCGAATAAACCCCGAAAACCTGCACACCTGAAAACATCTGAAGTCAAAACAATGTACAAATGAACATTTACCTGATTGGTTTCATGGGCAGCGGGAAAACCAACATCGGCAAACAGCTGGCCAGACAATTGGGATATAAGTTCTATGACCTGGATGAGATGTTTGAAGATAAGTATCACTTTACGGTCAGTCATTTTTTTGAGAAATTCGGGGAAACGGAATTCAGAAAAATAGAGAAGAGTTTGTTGCTGAGTACGGTCAACTTTACCCAGGCGGTGATCTCAACCGGGGGTGGGACACCCTGCTTCTTTGACAATATGCCCTTCATTCTGAAAAACGGGGTGTCGGTCTATTTTAAGCTTACGGCTCCCCAATTGGTCTCACGCCTGAAACAATCGCGTAAACCCAGGCCGCTGGTGAAAAGTTTTGAGGGCGAGGCCCTGGAAGATCAGGTCGCTGCCTTGCTTGCCATACGCGAACCCTTTTATTTGCAGGCCAACCGGATCATTGAAGGTTTTGACATTAAATTGGAAGAAGTCGTCAATTTGCTCCGGGACTATTTGCCGGCTTCAGATTCATAATAACAAGATTTTCAACATGTTGAGTATGCGGGAACATATCGAAGGGTTGTACCAGCTCAATCTTATATTTATCTGAAAAGAAAGCCAGGTCCCTGGCCTGGGTGGCCGGGTTGCAACTGATGTAAGCTATCTTCCGGGGTGAAGCGCTCAGGATCTGGTTGATTACTTTTTCGTGCATACCGGCCCTGGGGGGGTCGGTGATCACCACGTCAGGCCAGCCCTCAATGTCAAATAATTCAGGGGTAAGTGTCCTGGCTATGTCACCTGAAATAAAACGGGTATTGCCGATCCCGTTCAGGCGACTGTTCAGAATGGCGTCCTCCACTGCACTTTCGATATTCTCCAGTCCGACAACCTTGTTAACCTTACCGGCTACAAAGTTGGCAATAGTCCCTGTTCCTGTGTACAGGTCATACAGGATTTCCTCCCCGTTCAACTGCAGGCTGTCCCTGGTCATCCTGTACATTTCAAGCGATTGAAGCGTGTTCACCTGGAAAAAACTAACTGGACC
The DNA here is from genome assembly GCA_026391855.1 of Bacteroidota bacterium. Classification (GTDB taxonomy): domain Bacteria; phylum Bacteroidota; class Bacteroidia; order Bacteroidales; family CAIXZF01; genus JAKLIX01. Next base: position 8,463 of record JAPLDE010000037.1, read on the forward strand.
AATGCGAAAGGTGAGGTTTTCCATGGTTTCTTCCAAATATCCCTTGCCTTTGTATAGAATGATCTCCTGATCAGCGATGGAGTCATTCACCTTGCTGTTTATCACATACATCCAGGAGCTAACCTCCGGGAAACTGAGGATAAGTTCATCCAGCATTCCGGCAAACACCTCTTCCCGGTTTTCATTTACTACCAGTATCACCATCACATCGCCGGTATTGCTGTTGCGGACCAGAAGATTCCGGAAGAAACCCGTGTTTTTTCTGGCATCATAAAAGTCAAGTCCACTGGAAACGGCCAGTTCCCTTGCCTTGTCGCGGATGGCATTGGACGGATCCGGCTGCAGATGGCATTTCCGGATATCAACCACCCTGTCGTACAGTGCAGGCAGATGGAAACCCAGTCCTCTCATGTCGGGAAACTCCTCTGTACCGGTATTCTCCAGCCAGCGACGGTTCGAAAAAGTATATTCCAGTTTATTCCGGTAGAATCTTTCCTGCGGAGAAGCCTTAATCGGTTGAATTGATGGAAACTGAAACTTCCCGATCCGCTCAAAAGCTTCGGTGACCTGCTTTTGCTTGTAGAACAGCTGATCCCCATAATTCATGTTTTGCCAGCGGCAGCCTCCCCAAAGACCATAATGTTCACAAAATGGTTCAACCCGTTTGGATGAATATTCATGAAATTTGACCGCCATTCCCTCCATGAAATTTTTCTTCTTTC
>JAPLDE010000156.1 GCA_026391855.1 Bacteroidota bacterium
ATGGACGCTGAAGGTACTGATGGAGGCATTCCATATCCAGCCTGACAATTCTTCTCCTACTTTTACCTATTTCAGTGATGCCGGTTTCGGGCCTGGTGATCCGGGCTATAATTATGCAAAAAGGGCCTATGATCTTGGGATCATCAATCATGGCTACAATGAGACCATTGATTTTCATCCGTTTACACCCTGTACCCGTGCCGAGGCCTTTCTTTTCCTGTTCAGGATAATGTCTTTTCCCAACATACCCACAGATTTCCATAACCCGACAAACCGCCCGAATATAGTCAACAATCTGGATCCCAGTGAATCGAGTTTTTATATACCGGCCAATATCAAACTCAACAACCTGGCTGCTTCCAGGGGGATAGAATCGGGTAATTTCAACCATTACAGCAAGAACAGTTTTTCCATAGCCGGCATCCTGCCACTGGATTTTGAGCACAACTACAATTCTTACCTCCAGGAATTACCCACAGAAATACTCCCTCTCAACCCGCTGGGGCCGGGCTGGAGCCATACCTACCTGATGTATCTGAACATTGTGGAAGACGGAGCCAACGATAAATATGTAGTCCACTGGCCCGACGGGAGTTTGAATGTTTTTCAGGAAACCTATGCAGGGAGTCATCTCTTTATTCCGGTAACAATAGGGGTATTTGACGAGCTGATCTATATAAATTCAACCATTTTCCACCTGAAAACCACCAACCAGGTTACCTATACCCTGCAGCGGTTTACCACCAATGACATTGCCTATGTACTGACCTCTGCCGAAGACAGGAACGACAACAAACTTCTGCTTTCATACATACAAGGCCAGGGTATCATTCCTTACGAAGGGGCTTCTTCCAGGACCTCGTGGAACCTGGAGCAGGTGACAGACCCTAAGAACAGGACACTGACATTTGAATATTATCCGGGTACAAATTATTTAAAGAAAGTAACCGATCCGCTGGGCAGAAGTGTCCAATTTTACTTTACCGACGGCTCGCTTACGAAATTCAGGGATGCCATGCTGAATTACACCCTGTATTATTATGGCAGCAGCGCCAATGAGAAAAATCTGTTAGTTAAGATCAAGCTTCCAAAGGGTAACGAGATCACCAATGCCTATGTGCAAAAGAAGCTGAAACAAACACAGACCGGCAACAATTCGCCAACCACCATTGATCCGACATACAGTTACAGCCAGGGCAGCAGTGCGAACCAATCTACGGTTACCACTCCCGGCCAGAATAACTCACCGGCAGTCTCGACCAATTACCATTTTAACACTGACGGGAATGTTATTCATTCCGACGGGAACCCGGGAACGGATTTCGTTATGGAATACAACTCCCCGAATGCACCGGGCCTGCCCACGTTGTTAAGGAACAACAAGACCGACATAACAGTGAATCCTTATTATAACTCCCATGGTTTGATAACCAAATTAGAAACTATCGGCAAGGATGGAACAACAAAGCATGAGGATTTTTATTATAACTCACTCAATGACCTGATCCAGTATACAGATGCCAACGGGAATAATACTTTCTATAATTATCCCGGCGTAAACCTGGAAAGCATCACCGATCACCTTGGTCATATTACTCATTTTAACAACATCAATACATATGGACAACCGGAAGAGATTGAAAATCCATCAAATGTGAAGATTAATTACACTTACGACCCGCTCACCGGGCTGGTGAAGACCGAGAGTTACCCCGACCTGGGCAGCATCACCACTACTTACACCTATGATGCCGCCAGCCGTATCACCTCCATCCTTAATATGAGCGGTCAAACCACCCAGGTAACCTACGACCAGAATGACAATGTGAAAACGGAACAAAATCTTCCTTTACAACCCACTACCTACGACTACGATGTCAACGACAACCTGGTTAAAGTGACCAACCCTCTTGGTATCTGGACTGAGCTGAGTTATGAATATCAGACCGACCTGCTTTCCAGTATCAGCTTTCAAAACACAACCAGACAATATAACTATTACCAGGATGGTTCGCTCCAGACCTTTACCCGGCCCGACGGCAGCACCCTGACGAACCAGTATGACAATGCCGGAAGGCTGACGGCTGACGGTTATGCCAATTATGATTATTATACGAGTGGTCAGTATGAAGGGAACCTGCAGAAAATCACTCATGGATCCTACGAAACCGTCTTCACCTATGATAATTTCAACCAGGTGAAAACAGTCAGCTGCGACGGAAAAACGATCACTTATACTTACGATAATGTGGGGAATATTACCAGGATCCTTTATGAAACCGGAAAACCGGTAGATTATACGTATAACGGGATTAACCAATTGATTAAAGTAAAAGACTGGTATAACCAGGAGACCCAATACTTTTACCGTGATGATGGATTGCTGGATTACTGCCTTTACCCTAATAATGTTAAAATAAAATACGAGTATGATGCGGCAGGACGGACGACCGGTATCAGTGCCAGGAAAGACGGGGGTACCGGGAGTGTGATTGCTTCTTATAGTTTTGGTTTGGATAATTTAGGTAATCATTTGAGCGAGACCATACAGGAGCCTTTCCCAAACCTTGTCACGCCACCCGCCGGACTAACCGAATATTCCTATAACGGGGCCAACCAGATACAGGGTAATGGTTATGACCCGAACGGCAATACCATCACAAGACCAGGGTATCCCAACCTGACCTATGATTTAAGAAACAACCTGACTTCGGTAAACGGAGACCTGAACAGCACCTATGAATACGACGGTCTTGGCAACCGGAGAAAGGCCACCCGGAACGGGGTTGTGACCAGGTATACCGTTGACATCATAAACAATGCCAATGTGCTGATGGAAACCGATGCCTCGGGGACTGTGAGCAATTACTATATCCACGGGCTGGGGCTGATTTCAAGAATTAAACCTGACGGAACCACCGAATATTATATTCCCGATTTCAGGGGAAGCGTGGTGGCTATGGTACAGAACAACCAGGGCGCTTCCATTACCCACAAGTATCAATACAATGATTTTGGTGAGCTTACGCAGGTTGAGGAATCAGATAATAATCCCTTCCGTTATGTGGGAGCCTACGGGGTTATGTACGAGGACAACCTGACGTATTTTATGAGGGCCAGGTATTATGATCCGAAGATCAGGAGGTTTTTGAGTGAGGACCCGGTGTGGGGGACGAATTTGTACCAATATTGTAATAATAGTCCAATTACCAATATAGATTACTCAGGAAAGATTAGTGTAAGCTATAATAAAAAGACAAAGCTTTATGAATACTCTCTTACAAGAAGAGAAAGAAAATTTTTAAATAATACCAAGATATTAAATAAAAAAGCGGAAATGGTAATTAATACAATTGAAACTGTAAATTATCTTAATACTAATCTTGAAAGTATTCGAAAAACAACAAAATCCGCAGCAGACGAGCTAAAATTATTTAATGATCTTATATCAACTATGGAAATATGGGGTGGAAAGTATATAACACCTGGCATTCTAGATTTATTTAAATCAAAAGGTGTTCAAAGAGGGTTAAAAGCAATTTTTTATTATGACCCTGCTAAAATGGCAGATGATGAAGAATACAGAATAGAATATATCCGGATGCTTGATTCTTTCAAATAGTTGTTATTTATCACCAAATGTAATCATTTTAATATATTATGAAGCTGAAATTAATTATAAGTATTAGTATTATTTTGATTCACAATTTCTCCTTTTCCCAAGGTACAATACAAAATCAATATGATGCTAATTCCCGTCTCAAGAAAGTCACCTATCCCAATGGTATCATTGTTCAGTACACCTATGATGATGTAGGAAACTGCCTGGCTAAAAACGTTAACGGCTGCACCTTACCCGGCAACCCGGGCCCGGTAAGCGGGCAGACGAGTCTTTGTGCGGGAAGCCAGGGATTGGTATATTCCATCAACCCGGTGGCCAATGCAACCTCTTATAACTGGACCCTGCCGCCGGGAACAAGCATCAGCGGGAGTTCCGACGGTAATTCCGTGGTCATTAATTTTAGTGATAATGCCCAATCCGGGAACCTGAGCGTTAAGGGTGTTAATTCCTGCGCAGAGAGCGCCCAGGCGGCCAGCTTATCTATTACGGTAACCCCTCAATCCACCCAACCAACCGGTATTGCGGTTCCCAGCAACCCGCTTTGTTATATGGCGACTTCCACGCTAACCTGGACAGGCGGTACCCTGGCTGCCGGGGCCCAGGCCAACTGGTACACAGGCAATTGCAGCGGTACTCCCTTTGCCACAGGACAAAGCATCCAGGTAAACCCGTCGACCACCACCACCTATTTTGTCAACTTCAGCGGAAACTGCCTGAACAATACCAACTGTGCCCAGCTTACGCTGAATGTTAACCTAGCACCCGGGCCAGCCGGAACTATCAGTGGCAACACCTCTGTTTGCCAGGGGCAGAACAGCAATATCTATTCTATTGAGGCTATTACCGGGGCCATCACCTATGAATGGACCTGTACAGATCCCAACGTGGTGATTACCCCAAATGGGCCCTCAGCCAGCCTGAATTTCGGGAGTACCGCCCAATCCTGTAACCTGAGAGTTAAAGGCCTGAATGCCTGCGGTTACGGGCTGGAATCGGGTCTCTTTATCACTGTCAGCGGAGCGCCAACCGACCTTACGGGTCTTACAGCACAGAACGACAGTATCTGCCCCAACAGCAGCACAACCATCTACCTGGCTTCTTCACAGCCGGGGATCCTGTACACTTTACAAAACAGCGCTACAGGCGTCAGTATAGGATTAACCCGGACCGGTAACGGAGGGACCCTGAATTTCCCAACAGGAGCCATGACAGCTTCCATCAACTTTTCCATCCTGGCCCAGATCAGCGGAAGCACATGCGATAGAATTCTCTCGACAAAGAAACTTGTTGTTGTCAGGCAGTTTATTCAAACACTTCCCAAGATCAGCGGGCAAAGCGTGGTGTATGCGGGACTGACCAACGAGTTGTATACCCTGGAGGCGGTTTCCACAGCCATCAGCTATAGCTGGACATACACCGGTACCGGTATCAGCCTTACCCAAAACGGGCTATCGGCCATTATTTCCTATGGAGCAAGCGCTACCAGCGGAATTCTGAAAGTACAGGCCACCGATGTCTGCGGAAATACTGCTTCGACCAGTGATTTCAATGTCCTGGTCGGGACAGTAGCTATTGATGAAAGCAAGATCTTTTCAGGGGTTTATAATCCTAAGAATGTGCTTCATTTCAGTATCGATGCTTCTAAAAATCTTACGATACCTATCTATTACGATTCTGTCATTGACAAATATAACTATTTTGCTAATTATTATTGGCTGAGAGGCCCTTCAGACAACCTTAGCCTGGCGAAAATCGGATCTTTTTCAAGTTCCACTATGAACGGCGCTTTCTGTAACGCTGCCAATGGAAATTTTTACCTTGCTTACACCATATCGAGCATGTATACCTCCTGGGGTTTAAGAAGACGAAGGTTTCAAATCATTAAACATACATTTTCAAACAATGCATGGTCTCAGGACAACCAAATGCTTTATCAGGTTTCAGATATGTCTCTTAAAAGCGGGGTATATTTATATGATTTTGTTTCAGACAATTCAAGTATTGCGCATGCGGTATTTTACCATTAATACACTGGCAAACAGCAAAATTAATGACTGTAGCATTTTACCTGATCAATCTAATCAGGTCGAGTTCATCGGAAAAATGGCAAATCCTCTGGGAATGATTCATTTGCCAGATGATACCGTTGCAACAGCAATAGATGCCTGCTCAAAGCCATGTTTGCTTCAAAAACTGAATGGTAATCTGGTTTCAGTTTATTCTAATTCAAGTGCAACTGCATCCACAATGGGTGTTTATGTTACTGAAAAACAAACAGATGGTTCCTGGACTGCCACACTTGCTGATACCTGTAATAATATTAATATGGTATGGGCAGAGATGGGAACAGACGATAATCCAAGAATCATTTATTACAACAACGCATCAAAGAAGCTTATATACCTGACTCCAACAACAACAGGCTACTGGACCCGCACCCTTCTGGTCCAGAACCTGAACCTTCAATCTACACATGAATTTAAGATTGCATCTGACGGAGAAGTGTTTGTTGTGTTTGCAGAAAAGGATCTGAAAGAAATCAGGCTGATCCGTTTTATTGAAAATTGTCTTCCCGGCCAGCCCGGAGCCATTAGTGGTCCGGGTGCGGGCTGCCAGGGCGAAGTAGGACTCACCTATTCCATTCCTTCCATACCCAATGCTGTTTCCTATCAATGGTCGGTTACAGGCGGAAGTGGAGTTTCGGGAACCAGCACCACCAATACTATTACCCTGAGTTTATCTTCAATAACTTCCTCTTTCACTTTAAAGGTAAAGGGGTTGAACAATTGCGGTGAAGGACCGGAGACTACAAAATTCGTCACGGTGAACAACCTGCCTCCTCAATCCACCGCCATAGCAGGACCCATGCAGGTTTGCGAAGGTATTATGAACGAATTTTCTGTTGCACCGCAGGCAGGTTCTGAATTGATCTGGTCCTTTCCTGAAGGATGGACCGGCTATAACTACAGTTCATCAGTGGCCCTGGTGGCCGGAAACAGTTCTGGCAATATTGAGGTAACACCCTTCAATGATTGTGGTTTCGGGCCTTCCAGCATGCTTTATGTCAATACTACACCTAATGATTGGCTGGTACAAAACAATGGTTTTACAAATTCAGATTACATTATTTATCATTTAAGTATCATTGACTCGAACACCGTTTGGGCAGCTACTATGGATAACATCGAACCAGACCTCAGCATCCTACTCCCTTCTTTGCTTAGAACCACAGACGGTGGAGTGAGCTGGATTCCTGTCACTGCTCCCTATCCCGGTTGTTGGAACGAAATGGTATTCGGCCTGGATGCAAATACAGCCTGGATGCCTCTCTCTGACGGTATTAACGGAGGGGGGAAAATACTAAAAACCAACAATGGCGGGTTAACATGGACTCATCAAAGTACTGCCCAATTTTCAGCTCCTTATGGTTGGCCACACATTGTTCACTTCTGGAATGCTTCAGATGGGGTGTGTATTGGAGACCCCAATGGAGGCTATCATGAAATTTACACAACAAATAACGGTGGCAGCACCTGGACCAGGGTTCCTTCCTCACAGATACCTTTTCCCTTACCTAATGATGGCGTAACATCGAATTATTCCGTTTCTGGCAATACGATATGGTTCAGCACTTATAGTGGCCGCTTGTTTAAATCAGTCAATAAAGGGGTCAGCTGGACAGTTTACAACACTCCATCCAGCAATAATTTCCAGGTTCATTTCAGAGATACCAACAATGGGATTATAAGTTGTGTTGACTACAATTCACCGACCGGGGCGAGGTTATATGAAACGATCAATGGAGGCAGTACGTGGAATGAGGTGATCACGACCGGTGATTTTTATCCATACTTCTTTTCCTGGATACCAGGGACAGTGAATACCTGTGTCAGTGCAGGCAATCCTTTTAATGACTCCACCGGCATGTCCTTTAGTCTTGATGGAGGTCATACTTGGGAAAAGTGGGATTGTATGGATGGCTTCTTATATATCTCAGTCCGGTTTTTGAATAACCACACAGGATGGATTGGATCTTTAAGCAGTGCATCTATTCCCCAGGCAACGGGAGGAATTTATAAATTCCATGGGTTGTTGGGTAACAACGTTCCGCCTCCCTTAATTGTTAACCAACCCCAAACGGTAACCCAATGTGAAGGGGGTAATGTATCCTTCACAGTAGATGTTTCGGGTCCAGGTCCCTTTACCTATCAATGGAAAAAGAATGGTATGAATGTGACAAATGGCGTTGGTGCCAATACTTCCACACTTACCTTGAATAACATTGATTGGACCTTTGAATGTTTTTCACCGGGATACACCTGTGTAATATCCAATGCAGGCGGAACGGTAACCAGCAATCCTGCCCATCTTTTTGTAGCTGAAACCCCGTGGTGTTTCATGATAGGTCCCCAAACTGTAACCGGAGGTCAGACCCATGTTGGTTATGGAAATATGGCCAATATGGGACAACCGGATATATGGACCTATACCGGGCAGAATGTTGTCATTAGTCCAAGGACAACCCCTCCCTTAGGTGTTTACCTTGATTTTGCCGGTAATGCAACCAGCGGTAATCTCATATGTACACCTTTAGGCATCTGCGGACAGGGAGCCAGCTTTGCTTATCCCATTACCGTGATAAGACCAAGTTACGAGATCAGCATCGTTGCCAGTCCGGAAGCCGGAGGTACAACCTGCGGATCAGGTACCTTTCCCTTAGATTCTCTTATTGCAATTACAGCGACTCCCTCTACCGATTATATTTTCGAAGGATGGACAGAAGGCGGGGTCACCATTTCAGCAGCTAACCCTTTTATCTTTAATGTACAGGGCAACCGCAATTTTGTTGCGGTTTTTACTGCCAAAGAACTGGATTGTTCAGCTCCCATTGCACTTCAAAACCATGTTACTTATACTGGAAACAGGAACAATGGGTTGAACAATGGTATTATTGAGAAATACTGCTATAATAATGATCCAGCCAACTGTGATATTTATGGAGGTCTTTATCAATGGGATGAAATGATGCAATACAGTACCGAGGCTGGTGCACAGGGAATATGCCCTGAAGGTTGGCATATTCCGACAAAAGATGAATGGCTATCTTTAATTAACGGACTGGGAGGTTCCGCCGCAGGAGCCGGAGGAAAATTAAAGGAAACAGGGCTGATTTTTTGGCGATCTCCTAACTCAGGAGCAACCAATGAAAGTGGATTCTCTGCATTAGGATCAGGTTATCGAGATTGTGCTTCAGAAGCTTTTAGCATGTTCACGGAAAGAGCACAGTTTTGGAGTTCTACACAAAAAAACAACACTCAAAAACACTGCATGGAATTAAACTATTACGACAGCGGCGCTTTTGCTAGTTTTTCAATTTTCGACAATTATGCACAATCAGTTCGATGTTTGAAAAATATTTGCATTCAGGATCCCACCCAATCCAATGCTGGACCTGATCAGACAATTGAAGGGGTTACGACCAACCTTGCAGCGAATATCTCAGAAAGCGGAAACGGTTCCTGGAGTATCATCTCAGGAACTGGCGGGATAATTCCAGAACCTGATAATCCAACTTCAGTCTTTACCGGTATTACCGGAAACACTTATGCCTTAACCTGGACTATCAGCACAAATTGTGCAAGTTCCATTGATCTGGTGAATATTGCTTTTAATAGTACCGGTCAGGGGATAGCCTGTCCGGGACTTCCTTCTTTAAACTATGGTGGTCAAACATACAATACGGTTCAAATAGGCAGTCATTGCTGGATGAAGGAGAATTTGAATATTGGGACAATGGTTAATAGTGTTAATTCAGGTGTATATCATTCTGACTGCAGTAATAATGGAATAATTGAAAAATACTGTTTTATTGACGACCCGGCGTATTGTGCCATTTATGGCGGGTTGTATGACTGGAACGAAATGATGCAATATACCAGTAATCAAGGCGCTCAGGGTATCTGTCCTGCAGGCTGGCACATACCAATTTCTTCCGAATATGTTGAACTGCAGAACTTTCTGGGAGGTTCTTCTGTGGCCGGAGGAAAGATGAAGGAACCAGGAAATTTACATTGGGCTGAGCCAAATATTGGGGCAACAAATGAAAGCGGGTTTACAGGTCTTGGAACCGGCAGAAGATTCGGCTCTGGTTTTTTCACCGATTTAGCCGTTCGTGAAATGTTCTGGAATTCAGAAGAATACGATTCAAACTCTGCTATGTCAGCATTTTTGTATTTCGAACTGGCAAGCTTAAGCTTCTCCCCGTTTGATAAAACCACAGGTCTTTCTGTTCGTTGTGTCAAAAACACTTGCGATCAGATACCCACCCAATCCGATGCAGGGCCTGACCAAACAATTACAGGCAATTCCACAATCCTTGCTGCAAATATACCTGAATCTGGTAACGGTATCTGGAATATTATTTCCGGAACAGGAGGAACAATAACAGAACCTGACAATCCAACTTCCACATTTACAGGCATTATGGGAACAACTTATCTTTTAACCTGGACCATTAGCACACCCTGTTCAAATTCAAGTGATATCGTTACTATCACCTTCAATTATTCCGGACCAGGAGCACCCTGCCCGGGAAACCCATCATTTACCTATGGAGGCCAAACCTATAACACTGTTCAGATTGGCGATCAATGCTGGATGAAAGAGAATCTGAACATTGGAACAATGATCACCAATACCACTGATCCGGGTAACAATGCAACTTTATATTCCTGCAGTTCGTTATGGCATACAACCTCAGGAAGAGAAGCCATACATCAGTATACTTCTGTTTCTTATAATCCAATCCAGGTTATTGTGACTAACGCTCCTCTTCTTAATTGTGACTTCTTTATACTTGACAGTTGCGATAAAAACACCTGCCTGGCATGGGGTGATAAACAGGGAACTTTGAATGCACCGGACTCAGGAAAAACCTATTTAATTGTGGTTGACGGAGCGGGTATGGATTGCAGCGGGTACTATCAGATTACTGTTGATCAGACAGAACCACAGTATATGATTGCCACTTCAGCTCTGCCTGAGGCCGGAGGTGTTATAAGTGGGGGTGGTATTTACAGCCAAAATCAAATAGCCACCCTTGAGGCGATTCCCAATACCGGGTATGCCTTCACCTACTGGCAGGAAGGCAGTGAAATTGTTTCGGATTCTGCTGTATATAGTTTTACCGTTACTTCGGCCAGGACCCTCACTGCAGTTTTCTGTGCCCTTTTACCGCCACCGGAGGCCATTTCAGGTCCGGGCGCTTTGTGTAAGGGTACTCAGGGAATTACCTATTCCATTACTCCTGTGCCGGAAGCCGTTTCTTATGAATGGATACTTCCGGAAGGATTTACCGGAAACAGCACCTCCCCTTCCATAACCATTGATGTAAGCCTGATTGCTGAATCGGGCCAGGTAATAGTAAGAGGAATTGATGCCTGTGGACCCGGACAGCACCAGTTTATCAATGTCATTGTTTCAGCCCCGCCTTTAGTCACGTATACACCTTCAGGGCAATCAGCCATATGTGTTTCAACAACCAACTATACACTGTCGGGCGGATTGCCACCCGGGGGGACCTATAGCGGACCCGGAGTTTCAGGCAATTACTTTAATGCAGGGTTAACCGGACCAGGCACCTTCCCAATCACCTATACATACGGAAACGGAGCCTGTACTTCTTCCGCCACCAATACAATAACGGTTTATTCATCTCCGGAGGTAACGCTTCATGTACAACCAGCTGTCTTTTGCATCAATTCGCCTGCCATTGCTCTGGGCGGAGGTTTGCCTGCCGGAGGCAATTATTCAGGGACCGGAGTGGCAGGTAATCTGTTTTCAGCACAGGTTGCCGGAGAAGGCAGCCACATTATCAGTTACACCTATACCGACACACATGGTTGTATCAATACATCTTCAGATAACCTGACAGTCAACCCCAAACCCTGGATTGATCTGTATGCTTTCAGTCCGGTTTGTGAAGGAGAGGAGTTATGGATAGGTTCATCGGGAGGCAGTTCGTTAACGTGGACAGGTCCCGACAATTTTATGCAGGTCTCCTTTGAACCAGACCTGACCATTCCAAATGTAACCCTGGCGGCAGGAGGCACTTACCATGTAACTGTGATGAACGAATATGACTGCAGCGACACCAGCTCTATTGCCATTGAGGTGGAACCCTATGGTTACCCTGATGGCAACACGATTGACGGACCTGACCAGGTTATACCCGGACAAGGAGATGTAACCTATACCCTGGTAACCAATGGTCAGCCTGCATATATCTGGGATTATTATTACAGCGGTACTGGTGTCGGTATTACTTATATTGATGAGGTCACGCTTCAGCTAAACTTCAGTGATACTGCCACTTCCGGCAACCTGGAAATGATTGGCCCCATAGGCAATTGTTTATCCGGTTATTACGGATTATTAAGCGATCCTTATCCTGTCACAGTAGCGCCACCCAGTTATGAGATCAATGCTGATGCCATTCCGGAATACGGAGGAACGATTACCGGAACCGGCACTTTTATTCAGTATTCAAGTATAACACTCACGGCTGTAGCCCAGGAAGGATGGATTTTCAGAGGCTGGTTTGAATCCGACACCTTGGTTACACCGGCACCTTATCTTGAATTCCTGGCAGTTTCAGACCGGGAACTGACAGCCCGTTTCACTCTTGTCTATGGTTTTGATTGCCAGCAGGTAATCCCGGTTACCGAGAACGTGCCTTATTTTGGAAACACTTCAACTGCTGACACTACTGTTAAGTATTATCCCTGTTCCGAATGGGATGAGACTGGCCCGGAAAGAATTCACCGCTTTATTGCTTCCGGTGCCGGTCTTTACCGGGCTGAACTTTCCAATCTTCCTTATGGCCAGGACTTAGACCTTTTCCTGTTAAGCGCCTGTCATCCGGACAGTTGTATTTTATTTGGGAACAACCAGGTGGAGTTTTACTGTGATACGGCAGGGGTCAAATATTATCTTGTGGTTGACGGTTATTTCGGTGCTTATGGCGATTATACGCTAACTGTCTACCGGATCGACACCCTGATCGGGTTTGTTTCATGTCCTGTATTGTCTCCCGATATTATTGTTACCGGAAACGAAATTGCGGTGACTGCCAATGTAAAGAACATGGGGACAACCGGTTATGAGGGTAATCTCACGGCTTATATTTTCAACATGTTCGATTATACCCTGGCAGATATACTTGGTAGCGTTTATGTTAACCTTGATGTTGATGAATCAACGAATATCAACTTCTATAAAAGTCCCTCACCTTTGGCTCCGGGTGATTACCTGATGGCCATATATGCAGACGGTTATGATTATGTTTATGAGGGAGATTGCCATAACGGGTTTTACGGGTATATCATTTTTTCGGTTTATACTTCATCGCAAACGTATAACTTAACCCTGTCTGCCAATCCTGATGATGGCGGTTCAGTATATGGGGGAGGAGATTTTCCGGAAGGCCAGTATGCAGAGTACTATGCTGTTCCCAATGAAGGCTGGACCTTTATCAACTGGACAGAGAACGGGATTATCCTGTCGGAAAACTCCTGGGATTATCTGTTCATGGATGGGGATCATATTATTACCGCGAATTTCTGTGAGATTCCGGGGACTCCCGGACCGATTTCCGGAAATCAGCTTGTTCACCGGGGAGATGTGGGACAGCCTTATACAATTACTTCCTTACCGGGTATTACAGATTATTACTGGATTTATTCCGGAAATGGTGTCACTTTTTCTACGGTGACAGGGCACACCAATTTAATTGATTTCGGACCTTATGCCACATCAGGCTGGTTATATGTAAGCGCCGTTAATAATTGCAGCATGGGTGATTTCGGGGAACCTGTTTATATTGAAGTAGATACCTCGGTTTGCGGGCCCGGATGGCCGGAGCCGGGATTTTATGATCAGACCATGACCTTCATCCTGAAACTTTATTTTGGTCAGCAACTTTCCACCAATCCGGCCGATTCACTGGCTGCCTTTATCAATGGAGAATGCCGGGGTAAAGGAGAAAGAGATATTGATAATCCTGAAATTATCTATTTATCGGTGGGATCAGATAATCTACCTGATGAAATTGTTCATTTTAAAGCCTGGAATTCAACTACCTGCGAGGAATCTGAGGTTTGGGAATCTTATCCTTTCTCGGATACCTTAATAGGAAATCCTGTCCCCATATCCGTTCATACAGGTTGGAATGAACTGAATATACCGTTATCGGGCGGATGGAACTGGATTTCTGTTAATGTGACCACAGGCAGTATGGATATCAACAAAGTGCTGGCCAAAGTAGTTGCAGACAACACCAGCCAGATAAAGAGTCAGACCCAGTTTGCTATATTTAACGGTGTGAAGTGGACAGGAGCATTGAAAACGCTGGATCCCAGGCAGATGTATGCATTAAAAGTCACATCGGCCCAGAACTGGGAATCAGCCGGGCTGCCGGTACCCATAACCACTGTCCCGTTAAACCTGAACTGGACCTGGCTGGGGTACCTGCCTCAGGTCACACTGACGACCAATACCGCTCTCGACTCTCTCTACCCTGCACCAGCCGCCAACTCCATCATCAAGGACCAGTATAAATTCGCCAAATACAACGGGATAAAGTGGACAGGTGCATTAACATCCCTGTCACCCGGCAAAGGATATAAACTTCAGCTAACCCAGGCTTCTACCCTGCTTTATCCTTCACCGGCCAAATCCGGTTCCGGTTCATCTGTTCCATACACAGAGCCCCTGCCCTCCAACCTGCCGCTTTCCTGGAAAGCCGTTTGCGATAAGGAATTCAACCTCACCCTGTTGTGTAAAGTTAAGCTTGACCAGGAATCCTTTTCAAATGACCCCGATGATGTGATCGCCGCCTTTGTTGGCAATGAATGCAGGGGTTTTGCCACTCCTGATAAAGAAAATCCGGGAATTTATTTCTTATCGGTCAATTCGGATGTGCCTTCCATGGAAACGATACGGTTCAGGTATCTGTCGGCCGCTAAATCTGATATTGCTGAAGTTCACCAACAGCTAAGATATGAAAACGCTGAAGACCTGGGAACACTTAGCGATCCGGTGATCCTGACCCTTGCTTCACCGACGGCGATTAAGGAAAATGAGATTGTTAACCAACCCTTTCTGGGAGAGAACTATCCGGATCCGTTTACAGATGTAACCACCATTCCTTTCGGATTGGCTGAACGGGCGCATGTAACCCTGAAAGTATACGATTTGCTGGGAAGAGAAGTGATGAGCCTGGTAGAGGCAGAAATGAAGCCAGGATTGCATCAGGTGAAAACTGACAAACAGCCCTTGGGAAGAGGAATGTATTACTATAGAATAGAGGTTGTTGCTGATAATGAGAGGTTTGTGGGATGGTGGTGGAATAATTATTCGGTGGACCGGTTGACCGGTGTACCAGTGTACCGGTGTACCAGTGTACCAATGTACCAGTATCAGAGAAATATTACTTTTAAAAGTTAAAAATACCTGATCAATATTTTTTTTCAAATAGGTTGATTCTTCACTTGTGATACGAGAAAAAATATTGTATAATTGCAGGTAGATATCGATCATTTTACTTCCTGTATCCGAGCCATAGCAGCTTCCAGCGCTCCCTTCTCATTATGCTATGTTACAGACAAACAGAGTGATTGAAGGCATTTTGTTACCTATGCAATAATTATAAGGGTTGATTCATGCAAGCGTTTATTACCCGGACTGACCGGGTGTTAAAATTGACAGTCTGACCTACTTCCTGGTGGGGATAGGTTTATAGTCTGTATGTACCCTGTTAATGAACGGTGGAGTGCCATGTTTTTAATTATCAGCTTATTGTAAAACAAATTACTCCGATAGATTATGAAAAACATTCTATTTATTCTTTTTCTGATCCCGTTTCTTTCCGGAACGGCCCAGAACTCCGTCCGAGGTTTTAACTACCAGGCCGTGGCCCGGGATGCAAACGGGGCGGCGCGTAAAAATGAGCCCGTCATTGTCCGGTTCAGCCTGCTGAACGGTTCTGCAAACGGGACAGCGCACTGGGTGGAACAGCATAATGTAAACACAGATCTGTTCGGGGCTTTTTCAGTGGTTATCGGCAGCGAAACCCGGCAGTCAGGCTACAGCAAATTCAGCCTGCTGAGCTTTACAGCCAACAATTACTGGCTGAAAGTGGAGACCATTGACGGACCTGATACTGTTTTGCTGTCCAATGAGCCCATGCAGAGCGTTCCTTATGCGGAGAACGGAGTAGCTCCTGGTATTGTGCATATTTTTGGCGGTCCTGAAGCCAATATTCCTGAAGGATGGCTGATATGTGACGGCCGAAGCCTGAGCAGAACAGCATATCCCGACTTGTTTGAGGCAATAGGTACCGCCTGGGGAAGCAGTTGTGCCGATTCCTTTAATATCCCTGACATGAGGGGTATGTTTCTTCGCGGTGTGAGCGGGAATTCAGGCAATGATCCGGACACGGCCAGTACCATCAGGGTAGCCTCACGACCAGGGGGGAATAGCGGAAATAAAGTCGGGAGTATGCAACCCGATGCTTTCCAGAAACATAAGCAATACAGAAACTTGTCACATGTGACGGAGCAGGTTTGGTGGTGGGGTGGAAATACCAATGTAGGGAATCATCAATATGGCAATAGATGCGATTATTTCGAGGGTTTAACTATTGGAGATATTCACCCCGAAGCCGTAAACGGAGGAGGAGAAGAAGCACATTTTTCTTCTGAGACACGACCGAAAAACGCGAATGTCTACTATATTATCAAATCAAAATGATACGCATGGCCACGAAGAGACACGATATATCGTGTCCCTACAAAAAAGACGGGATATATCGTGTCCCTACAAAAAAGTCACATTTGATCATAAAAATAACTATATTCCAATGAAAACCAATATTTTACTACTTCTTCTCCTGATAGGATTCATGGTGGAAGCACAAAACTCCGGAAGGGGATTTCATTACCAGGCAGTGGCCCGGGATGCCAGCGGCGCTATCCGGAAAAATGAGCTTGTCGTGATGGAATTCACCTTGTATGTAATTATACATCATCCCGCTCCTTATCTAGATAGCAGGATTAACTACTGGATAGAAAGAGACAGTGTTTACACTGACCTGAATGGCATTTTTTCAGTAACAGTCGGAAAGGGAATAGTACAGCCGTCCAGTCATAATTCGAATTTCAGCCATGTGAATTTTTCAAGGAATGATTACTTTTTCCAGGTATCGGTTATTGACCCTTACAATAGTTATATCATGTCTGATGAGAAATTTCAATATGTCCCTTACGCAGAAAATGGCACACCTTTGGGTATCATCAAGATCTTTGCCGGCCCGGAAGCCAACATCCCACCCAATTGGATGGTTTGTGACGGACGCCCCCTGAGTGTATTGGAATACCCTGAGTTATTTGAGGTGATTGGAACTAATTGGGGCACCCCAGCACCCGGATCGGGTATACTGATACGACCTCCCGTGTACCACAGTCAGGACAGATTAAAAATGAGGTTGGCAGCATACAGCAAGATGCTGTCCAGAACCATAAACACTACAGAAATATTAATCATACCCAAGAAAGAAATATGATATCTGGTGGGAATGTTTTAAATACTATTGCGTCTTATGGCTATGATATTAAGGATAGTTATGGTGATGTATATCCAGGAACAGTAAGTGGTTACGGCCAAACAAAGGTTAGCATTGAAACACGGCCAAAAAACGTTTATGTCTATTATATCATCAAGGTGAAATGATTCAAGTTATCCTGTTACATTCTGCAGAGACATGCCATGGCATGTCCCTACAGAAAAGTGGGTTCCCAAACCAACATCAAATTATTGCATCATGAAAACAAGCATTTTTTTTGTTTTAATTCTGAGCACACTTTCCGGTCTGGCACAAAATTCAGGCAGCGGATTTAGTTTTCAGGCCATTGCCCGGGATGCCAGCGGGGCCATTCGGAAAAACGAGCCCATTGTGATCCAATTCAGCCTGCTGAAAGGATCTGCTACAGGGGAGGCTCAGTGGGTAGAAACACACAGTGTGAACACCGACTTAAACGGAATTTTTTCAGTCATTATTGGGAAAGGTGAGCGGCAAACGTCCATTCAAGACACAAGTTTTACCCAGACTACTGGCTGAAAACAGAGATCAAAGAAGGACAAACATTCAGGTTTCTTTCCAATGAGCAACTTCAGAGTGTCCCCTATGCCGAGAACGCTGAAAGTGGCGAAAACCCGGGTACTATCTATGCTTTTGCCGGTACAGAAGATAAAATACCTGAGGGATGGCTGCTGTGTGATGGCCGAAGTTTTGCAACCAATGTCTATCCGGCTCTTTACAGTGCCATCGGGGGTGCCTGGGGTTTCCAGGAGGGGGGGGACTTACTTGCCCTGGATTCTTTTAATATTCCGGATTTGCGGGGAATGTTCCTGCGTGGGGTGAGTGGTAATTCCGGTAATGATCCTGACACTTTAAACAGGACGTATTCGAGGCCTGGTGGAAATGAGTATAATAAGGTAGGCAGTATTCAAAAAGATGCCATCCAGAACCATCTTCATTACAGGTCAATGTCACATTCAAGTGAATGGTGCTGGACTCCTCCACCGCCTACAGGCAATGGATTGGGATGGAACGAATACTCTGTACAACAACAACCAAATTATACTAGTGGCGATATAAATATTGAAGCGGTTCCCGGCGGCGGTGGTTCTGCCCGTGTCAGTGCGGAATCGCGCCCGGTGAATGTTTATGTCATTTATATTATAAAATACAGGTAAATCATTGATAAACTCTTTATTAGCCACGCCATATGAAGCAGATTTTTACCTCTTTCCTTTTTTTCTGCCTGTTGCCCTACCTTGGCCAGGCACAGGAATTCAAACCAGTATCGGTAAACAGCGGTGGAATGTCAGCAACAACCACTGGTGGTAATTATATGGTCAGTTATACTGTTGGGCAACCATATATTGGTACCACCTCTACCTTATCAAACGGTAACTACCAGCTTACCCCCGGCTTCCAGCAAAGCTTCGAAAGCCCGGAAAGGTTCGCAATCGGGGCCATCGATTCGGTGATGAGTGTGTTCCTAAACAACACCATTTCCTTTTATTATTATTCTGAGGTATTGGGCTCCGATGCCATGCTGTACTACCGGGTAGACGATCCGGTGATCGGGGCGCTGACCGGAGGGCCTACGGGATATTTTAAATACAATGCCGACAGCAACGACCGCAAGCCCTTCCGCGTTACCTTTTTCGGGATACTGAACAACCAGGTCGACAGCCAACAGATCATAATCATACCGGAATATTACAGCGTTCTGGAACCCGGAAGTTTCTGCGGGTACAGCGAAGGAAGCTTCAACATCGGGGAGTCGGGTAATGCCAGCTACTCCTTCCCTCTCACGGTTGCCCCGGGAACCGCCGGAATGCAGCCCGATCTCTCGCTGGTGTACAGTTCCATGAACTCCAATGGAATACTCGGCTATGGTTTCCTTCTTTCGGGTTTGTCCATGATCAGCCGTTCCCCTAAGACCTATGCCCAGGATTATGCCACACAGCCTGTCCAGTATATCGACGGAGAGGACCGCTACAACCTGGACGGTGAAAGGCTGAGAGTCATTAACGGAGGAACCTATGGCGGGAACGGATCGGAATATTATACCGAACAAAACTCCTTTCAGAGAATTACTTCTTCTCCAGCGCTGGAAGGACCCGAGGCGATCATTGCCAGATTCCTGGTACAGACCAAATCCGGTCTTACGAAAGAATATGGCTATACAGCTGACTCGCGAATCCAGGCCGGCGGCGACAACGATGACTGGATCATGTACTGGGCCCTGAACCGGATCAGGGATACCAAGGGGAATTACATTGATTTCAAGTACTTCAAAAACCCTGTCACCAAGGAATTCTATCCGGATATGATCAAATATACAGGGAACCTGAACACCGGACTTCAACCCTATGCCTTTATCAAATTCTTCTACCAGGTGCGCCCGGATTCCTCCTCCAAATACATGGGCGGATCGGTGGTTACACGCAACCACAGGCTGTCGGGGATGAGAATGATGTATCTGAAGGGTACTGACACCCTGATCGCCAGGGAGTACCGCTTCGAATACGCAGCTTCCACCTGGTCGAAGCTGATCCGCGTCAGGGAATTCGGACAGGGCGGGATCCTTGTGCCCAACAATGAATTGTCGCCGGTGCAATTCGAATGGCAGGCCAATACAGATTTTGACCTGACCCTGCAAAAGGACAAAATCAGTCCGGCCCTGCTGGCGGCACAAGGCGTCACTATGATTGAGAGCGACTTCAACAAGGACGGTTATACCGATATTCTGCTGTATAAGAAAGCTGACGGAACCAATGACTGGCTGATCAACAACCACCGCATGGGTTTCCGCACTCCGCGTCACAACTTGATACCGCCCGCGCTGATTGCCAACGGCATGGGCATCAGTACAGGCGACTGGAACGGTGACGGAATCACCGATCTGATGTGGTGGGACAACAGCGCCTCGGGCGCTACAGCCGGGGCAAACCGTTGGTTCGTTATCAAACCGTCGGTCACTGACTCCCTGACATATACCCAGTACAACTCCCTCCTTCCCCCGAGCATGATCAAAGGGGGCGATGACCTGTACGTGAGCGATTTTAACGGTGATGCCCTGCAGGATGTGTTATGGTATAAAAAATCCGACGGCAACACCACTTTTTATTTCAACACCTACGATGATGCCAGCATTCCCTCATTTAACAACTCTGGGATTAACCTGCTGATTAATGCGACCGGAGTGGTATCCCTTGAGAATATCGACCACTTCTACATTTTGGATTTAAACGGCGACGGGCTGTCGGATATCCTGTTCTGGAACAAGGTAACCGGAGATAACTGGTGGTTCCTGAACAGCGGAAGTTCGACCGTGGCCCATTTCGCATTTAAGGCTCCCATTATGCCCCTGCTTGAAAGCCATTTGACCGGGGGAACATCCATCAACTTTGGGGACTGGAACGGAGACGGTACCATCGACATCATGTGGTATGACAACAGCACGGGAGAAAACCGGTGGTTCGTGGGCAAGGGCGACCTGAAATTCGAGCCCACGGGTTTTAACTGGATCAACCCCGACCAGTTGAAATGCAAGCTGTTGCCAGGCGAGGTCCCCATTTTTTATTTCAATGATTTCAACGCAGACGGGCTGACCGACCTGCTCTGGAGCAATTACAATACCGGGGCCACCCGGTGGTTCATTAACAAGGGGAAAGGGAAATTCCAGGTCGAAGACTACCTGACCAGCAACGAACTGATGAAAGAAGGCTCCGGTTTCAAATTCGGCGACTGGATGGGGACTGGTAATTGCGGTCTGGTTTGTTACGACAAGCAGGGGCATAATTTCTGGCTGAACAACGAGGTGAAAAGGACCAACCTGGTCCAGGGCATCAGGGAAGGCAACGGAATGTATACCAGGCTGGAATACAAATCTGCAGTCGACTCATCCGTGTATGAAAGAGGACCCAACTGCAGCTATCCGATACTAAACTTCATCTCACCCATGCAGCTGATCAGTTCCTATTCCAAATCGAACGGAGTGGACGGGATGAATACCACGGACTATTTCTACTACCATGGAAAAGTCAATGCCAGGGGAAGGGGCTTCATGGGTTATGACAAAGTCACGGCAGCAGACCGGCTCACCGGTTTAAAGTCGGTCAGTATTTTTAACCGCGACAGCCTGTACCTGGGAAACAGCCTGATCAAGGAATGCCAGCTGCTGCCTTCGGGCGACACCATATCCGTTACCGACCATGTAAAAGGGATGAACGATCTGTTTTCTTCCTATTATACTTTCGATAAACAGACCACTACAAGGAAATATGAACTGAACGGAACCCTGTATTCCACTCAGATCCGGAAGAACTTTTATGATCTGTACGGCAACCTCACCAAACAGATTACCGATTACGGTGGCGGTTATATAGATACCCTGAAGGCCACCTATGTAAATGACTCATCCTACTGGCTGCTGGGCAGAATGACAAGGATCGTTCTGACCCGCAAGGCGCCCGGGCAGCCCGTGCAAAGCCGCACCTCAGCCTTCGAATACGAGATGACACCAACAGTTCATACCGGTCTTCTGAAGAAAGAAATCACCGAACCCGACATTGACTCCCTAAAACTCGTGAAAGAGTATACATACGATGCCTACGGAAACATCATCTCTTCTTCAGAGACAGGTATGGAGAACGGAGTGGCCATCACCCGGCAAAACCAAAGCACATATGATTCCCGGGGAAGGTTGATACTCAACAAAACCAACGCCCTGGGCCAGAGCGAATCAAAAACATATGAGGAGATGTACGGGAATGTCATCAGCGAAACTGGTCCCAACGGACTCACCACGGAATGGGAGCTTGACCGGATCGGAAGGATCGTGAAGGAGAGAAGGCCCGGAAATGATTTTAACAACATTTTTCACTACCGGGCCGATGAAGAAATTCCTCTGCCGCATTCCAGGCCTGATGGCGCATATTATGCAAAAATCAATGAAGGAGCTGATTCCCGGCACGAGATCACCTGGTGTGACTCCCTCGCCAGAGTGATCCGGACAGAAATTGAAGGATTCAACGGGCAATGGATTGAGAAGGACATAGTATACAATGCACTAGGAGATAAAGTGAAAGTATCCCAGCCCTATTTCAGGGGCAGTCAGCCCACATGGACGTTAACCAGTTATGACATCTTGAGCAGGGTGGTCAGCGAGACCAGCCCGGAAGGCAGAATCACCACTTATACTTATAATGGTTATACTTCATTGGTAACCAACCCTTTGGGCCAAACGACCACCCGGACTACCAATCCTCTGAATAAAGACATCCTGGTGACGGACAATGCGGGCAACCAACTGGCCTACATATACAGCAGCCTGGGGAACCTGATCAGGATCAATGACCCGGCCGGGAATCAGACCATCATGACGTACGACCTGTCGGGCAACCGGACCAGCCTGAGTGATCCTGACCTTGGACTTACCCGTAACCGCTACAACGCTTTCGGTCAGGTCATCTGGGAAAAAGATGCGAAAAACCAGGTTTCCACCTTCCATTATGACCTGCTGGGCAGGATGACAGATAGAAGCATTCCTGAAGGGACAATAACCTATACTTACGATACCCAGCCCATGGGTACCGGCAAGCCGGCTACAGTGAATTACAGCGCCAACAATAGCAGTATCACATATTATTATGACTCTCTGGGCAGGGTGAACCGTCAGGTGGAGGTTTACGGCGGAAACAGCTACCCTTACCGTTACAGTTATACTACTCAGGGAAGGGTCGATTCCCTTTACTACCCCAACGGGATGAGCGTACGGAACAGGTACGATCCCTGGGGTTACCTGGAGTACGTCCAGAAAGGCCAGGATACCCTATGGAAAGCACTGGCATCTGATGCCAGTGGACATACTACCCGATTCAAGTATAAAAACGGAGTCTATACCCAGAATTCTTTTGATACGGATTATGGCTCCCTGGTCTCATCCAAATCCATAAAAGGACTGGATACCCTGCAATACCTGGCCATGACTTACGATTTCACCGGTAAGCTTTCCAAAAGACAGGATATAAAAAGGCATCTGGTTGAAAACTTCACCTATGACAACCTGAACCGCCTAACCTCAGCAGTTGTGGCAGGGCTCCCCCCCCTCACGATGCAATATGACCTGCTGGGTAACCTGACCTACAAATCGGATGTGGGATCCTATGCTTACGGAGAAACAGGAGCCGGGCCGCATGCAGTCACCTCAATAAACGGGGTGGCCATCGACAGCACCCGCTTCCTGGCCAGCCTGCAGGGCAACGTCCTTTACGCTTCTTTTGAAAAGGCCATCAATATTGTTGCAGATAACCGGAAAGTTTCCTTTGATTATGGTTTTGACCTTCAGCGGAGAAAGATGCAGAGTTTCCGGAATGACACCCTGAAACTGACCCGGCTGTATTTTGGACTTTATGAAAAAGAGATCTCCGGTGATACCGTCAGGGAAACCTGCTATATCAAAGCCGGGGGGATGGTTTTTGCCATGGTGAAAACAGACAACCACGGGTTAAACGCCACCTGGTTCCTTCACCGTGACCATCTGGGTTCGCTTTCCACCATCAGCAACGCCGCGGGCCAGCTGGTGGCTACCTACAGCTATGATCCCTGGGGGAACCGCAGGGATCCGGCAAACTGGGAAACACCCAAGTTAGCCAATCCCTATTCCGGCTATCTCTGTTCCAGAGGATTCACCGGCCACGAAATGCTGGACCTGGTGTCGCTCATCAACATGAACGGCAGACTGTATGACCCGGTCATCGGACGTTTTCTCACAGCAGACCCTTATGTGCAGAGCATTTACAACCTTCAGTCACTGAACCATTTTTCTTATTGCCTGAACAATCCGATATTGCTGGTGGATCCCAGTGGATTTGGCATCAGTGGTTTTACCAGAGCAGTGATTGGCTTTGTTTGTCCGTGGGCTGTAATGGCTACCTTTGATCCTGTCAAGGCTTTCTGGGAACAACACAAAAAGGAAATTATTGTAGTGGCAGCCACTATTGCTCTTTCCGTTGCCCTCGGACCTGCTGGTCTTGGAGTGGCCACGATGGTCGGAGGAGAGATGTTTGGAGCCGTGATGTTTGGCGCTGCCGTCGGTTTCGGATCTGCCTTTATTGCAGCAAAAGTGTATGGAGCCACAACAGAGCAGGCACTAAATACGGGTGTAAAAGGTGCAATACTCGGTGGTATCTGTGGGGGGCTTACTTATGGTTTAGGCGGGGGTGGGGTGATAGGAGAACGACCTGCTTCTTCATTCAGTACAACTGATTTTGCAGCAAAGGTTGTCGGGCGAGGGTATATCCAGGGTTTGATGGTAACTTCACAAGGAGGAAAATTCAAAGATGGATTTGTTGAAGGAGCTGGAAGTGAAGCTGCAAATTATGCTTTTTCCTATGCTGTCAGTGGGGCAGAGAAACCCATGTACTCTCTGAATGATCCGGGGGTATATTATGGGGAAATAAATTCCAAAAGCTTCAGTGCGGGTCTTTTCTCTGGAGAAGGAGGGGTGAAATTTGTGAACGGGGCGGCCACAGAATCCTTCAGGATCATTTTCAACGAATCTTACCAAAGAACTTCCTGGGGAAGAGGGTTCCTGGACAATATTGAACTACGGAACCTGGTCACGCTTCCCACCAACCTGCCCTCGGTTTCACCGCTTAGTCTGATCCCCAAAGGCATACTGGAAACAGGTGTCCTCAATCAGAAAATGGGTGAAGCCGGCAGTGTCCTGTCCAATCCGACTGATATTATTTACAGGGAAACCAGATTTCCGGGGTCTGTCTTGGTTAAATAATCCTTTGACTAATCATTTTTGACATCCACTACCATGAAAACAATCAGTATAAATATTATTTTGCTCCTATGCCTTTTAACCGGTTATTCCCAGAAGATCAAATACACTTACGATGCGGTGGGTAACCGGGTGTCGCATGTGGTTACACCCCTCACGCCCACGCTGTCGGTCAGTCCAACCACTTTTAACTTGCCCTGGAATGCGGGTACCGGCCAGATCTTTATTGCCAATCTGGGTATGAACGACCTGTTCTGGACAGCGGTAACGAACGGGGCCTGGGTAACCCCGACGCCGCCCACCGGCGGGATCAATGAAGATACATTGCATTTCAGCTATCCCATCAATAACGGTCCTGTCAGGACTGCCACCATTACCATTTCCGGTCAGAGCGGCACAGAAAACAGTCCGGTGGTGGTCCAGCTAAGCCAGGAAGGCAATCTGGCCCCGGTGATCACGACCATCCCGGGTCAGACGGTTAACTCAGGCACTCCCTTTGCCGCCATCCCGCTGAATGACTACGTGAGCGATGACCACACCTCCGATGCTGATTTAGTTTGGACTGCCATTAACAGCGCTCATATTCTGGCAAGTATAAACCCCACTACCCACGTGGCCAACCTCTCACTCTCCGATGGTTCATGGTCGGGTTCGGAAACAATAACATTTACTGTTACCGACGAGGGCGGTTTATCCTCTTCCGTTCAGGCCATCTTTGCCGTCGAATCGGTCTGCAAACCGGAATGGCAGCTGGCAGAAGGATTCCAGTTCAGCATGATGTTTGTCTGCAAACTGTATTTTGGGAACCAGCTTTCCACTAGTCCGCTGGATTCCTTAGCGGCCTTCATCAACGGGGAATGCCGTGGAAAAGGAGAACGTGACGAGGATGATCCCGGAATCATCTATTTATCAGTAGGATCTGATAACCTGCCAGGTGAGATCGTTCATTTTAAAGCCTGGAATTCAATTACCTGCGAGGAATCTGATGTTTGGGAAGCATATCTCTTTTCGGATACACTAATGGGTGTCCCGGCACCCATAGTCCTCCACGCCGGCTGGAATGAACTGAACATTCCACTGGCCAGCGGATGGAACTGGATCTGCGTTAATGTGAATGAAGGAAGTATGGATGTTAATAAGGTACTGGAAGATGTAATTGTTGATAACACCTGCCAGATCAAAAGCCAGAATCAATTTGCCTATTTTAACGGGGTTAAATGGACGGGCGCCTTAAAGACGATTGATCCCAAACAAATGTATACGTTGAAAGTCACCACCGCCCAAAACTGGGAATTGGTGGGTTTACCTTCTCCTATTAACACGATCAATCTTTTCCAGAACTGGACGTGGGTTGGTTACCTTCCACAAAGTACCTTTGCCATCAATATGGCACTGAATTCCATCAGCCCTTCACCTGCCGTCAACTCCATTATCAAGGACCAGTACAAGTTTGCCAAATACACCGGCACCAAATGGTCAGGGGCCCTTACGAGCCTATCACCCGGAAAAGGGTATAAAATACAGTTGACCCAGGCTTCAACCCTGCTGTATCCTTCGCCCGGGAAATCAGGATCAGGTG
Organism: Bacteroidota bacterium; assembly: GCA_026391855.1. Classification (GTDB taxonomy): domain Bacteria; phylum Bacteroidota; class Bacteroidia; order Bacteroidales; family CAIXZF01; genus JAKLIX01. Next base: position 26,627 of record JAPLDE010000156.1, read on the forward strand.
AGGGCAACCCCTCTGCCGGACCGGTCCCATCGAACCTGCCGATGTCATGGAACCCTCCCTGTGATAAGGAATTCAATCTCACGTTGTTATGCAAAATTAAGCTTGACAATGAAACCTTTTCAAAAAATCCGGATGATATCATCGCTGCTTTCGTTGGAAACGAATGCAGGGGTATTGCCACTCCTGACAAAGAGAATCCCGGTCTTTACTTTTTATCAATCAATTCTGATGTTCCCTCACTTGAATCGATAAGATTCAGGTACCTGTCGGCCGCCAAATCAGATATTGCCGAGGTTACCCAACAGCTGAGGTATGAAAACACAGAGGACCTTGGTACTCTTGCCGATCCTTTCATCCTAACCCTTGCTTCACCTACTGCTATTGAGGAAAATGAAATCATCCATGAGACCTTTCTGGGTGAGAATTACCCGGATCCTTTCGGGGAAAGTACTACTATTCCTTTTGGTCTGGCAGAAAGAGGGAAAGTCAGCCTTTGCCTTTACGATGTCCTGGGCCGGGAGATCCAATGCCTGGCCAATGAGGAGATGGGAGCAGGCAGTTACACAAGAAAACTGGATAAAGGGACTCTCAGCAAGGGTGTTTACCTGTATCGTCTCACTGTAAAGTCAGGCGATATACACTTTACCGAGACCCGGAGAATGATGGTAGAATAGGGAAAATACCACCTATCGAGATTTTTTCATCCAATATGGTTGGGTTTTATAATTTTTAGTTAACTTTCCGACCTAAATCAGCCATCTAACTATCAAATTAATAATTAAACATCAATAGCTTATGAAAATCAAAGAATTACCTTCAGGTACAAAACGGCTATTCGCCGGTTTCCTGTTCCTTTTTACGATCGGTCTTTGCCTTGGTATCGGGATCACCGTTGCCAGCCCGGCAACATCTCTAAACCAGGCGGTTTTGACTACCAACCTTTGCGAGCCTGCACAAACCCATACTCCGCCGGATTGGGTTCCTATTGCTCCTCAGTCAACCATGACCATGACTGCCGTCATTCAGCTGCCGGATCTTACCCTCTCCTCCAATCTTGAAAATGTTATCGGGGCTTTTGTAGGTTCAGAATGCAGAGGTATTTCATATCCGTATGCAACTGATGAAGGGCTTGTATTTTTCTCCATTAGTCCTGGATCACAAACGAATGCAGCCGAGACGATCACTTTCAAGGTATACCTGTATGATTGTGATGCTGTTTATGAAACTTCCAATACCATTGTTTATCAAGCAGATTATAATGAGGGATCGGAAGAAATACCTTATTATATTAATGTACTTATGCCCCCGGTATCATTCGCTGTTAGCGGTACCGGAAGTTATTGTATGGGTACAACTCCCGGCGGCGAGGTTACCCTGAGTGGCTCACAGCTCAACGTAAATTACCAGTTATTCAAAGATGATATTGCTTATGGAGATCTTGTAGCCGGGACAGGCGCTGCCCTGGTCTGGGAAAATTTACTGGCAGGTACTTACAGGATTACCGCCTATGATGCAACAAATGCCGTTGAGATGAATGGCACAGCCATCATCAGCGAATGGCCTTTGCCAATCGTCGAACTGGCTGATTTCAGCCCGGTTTGCGGGGATGTTGCTGCCTTTTCATTAACCGGCGGAAGCCCTGAAGGGGGTAATTATACCGGAACCGGTGTGACGGAAAACATGTTCGTCCCGGGCAGTGTGATGCCTGGATCATATACCATTATTTATACCTTTTTGGATGGAAATGGTTGTACAGCTTCAGCCAGTAAAGATATCACCGTTAATGCGGTTCCTGTCATTGATTTCACCCCTCCCCTTTCGCCGGTTTGCCTCAATGCAGATGCTATTGACCTTGTAGCCATTCCTGCCGGAGGTTCATTTTCAGGAACAGGCGTCACCGGGGACCAGTTCATTCCAGCAGATGCCGGTGCCGGCACTCATGACATAACTTATAC
>JAPLDE010000220.1 GCA_026391855.1 Bacteroidota bacterium
CATCAGTGAAGACAGCTTGCATGTAATTGTGTATCCCTTACCGGTTCTTTCCTTCTCTCCTTCAGAACCCGGTATTTGTGCCGGGAGCTCTGTAGTACTTAGTGTCTCCGGAGCAGATTATTATATATGGGACCCTTTCCAGTTCCTGTCCTCTCCAACCGGAAGCAGCGTGGTGGCCAACCCCCCGGAAGTCTTCACCTACAGGGTTACCGGTACCGACCAGCATGACTGTAAGAATTTTGCCTGGTTAACGGTTCATGTATACTCCATAATATCCTCATTATTACCTGACTCAGTCATCTTCTGTCCAGGTGACTTGCTGACCCTTGAACCAAAATTTGTTAATTCAGGTGAATATATCTGGCAGGACGGCACTCATGGCCAGTATTATTCGGTAACCAATCCCGGTATTTACTGGGTTACAGTAAAAGTGGATGACTGCATCTTCTCCGATACAGTAGAAGTAATTCCCTGTACGGACATATGGGTACCCAATGCGTTTACCCCCGGATTTGATGACATCAATAATATTTTCCTGGCTAAGGCTTCAACAGAACTTACTCATTTTCAACTGCAGATTTTTGACAGGTGGGGCGAACTGATCTTCGAGTCAAACGACATCTATAAAGGTTGGGACGGCACCTTCAAAGGAGGTGATTGCAAGCAGGATGTCTATACCTGGACGATCAGTTACACAGGGGTCAGTAAAAAACGACAGGGAAAATTAACGGGAACGGTTACATTACTAAGATAAACCTTTATCATTCAATGGAATACACAGGAGGTTTTACTTTTAAACCTATGCAAAAAATTAAAATATCTCTTCTCATCCTGTCGGCGACCATGCTGACGAGTTTTGTTGCTGCCCAATCCCCCGTCCGTTTTTATGAAAAGGCGAAAGTCGGTTATAAGGATGCCAACACCGGGGAGGTGATCGTTCCGGCAGCCTATTATGCCGGGAGTGAGTACTATGAAGGCTTTGCACTGGTAGTTCAGGGGAATAAACGTGGTTTTCTGGATGAAAAGGGGAAAGTGGCCATCCCTTTGATCTATGATGACGCTTCGGCCTTTTTCAACGGCCTGGCCAGGGTGTGCATCAATAATAAACACGGCTATATTGATAAGGCCGGGCAGCTTATTATTCCGATGATCTACGATGCGGGGGATGACTTAAAAGAAGGCCTCATCAGGGTGAAAAAAAATAATTGTTATGGTTTTATTGATCCTGCCGGAAAAGAAGTCATTCCTTTCATTTATCAGGATGCACAGAATTACAGTGAAGAACTGGCAGCCGTTAAGAAAGACGGGAAATGGGGTTTTATTGATATCCATGGAAATACGGTCATTTCATTCCGGTATGATTATTCAGGATCATTCAAACAGGGAGAAGTAATGGTATATAAAGACCGGAAAGGAATGTTTATCAATAAAAAAGGAAAAAAAATAAGAGAGATAGAAAACCCGGAGGAAAATGAGCGCAATTAGCTATGGTTGGTTTACATTAGCATTTTTACACCGGTATACATTCAACATCAATAAATTATGAAATTTTCAGACCTTGCCTTACAAAGGTATTCCTGCCGGAAATATCTTCCAATCCCTATCAAAGAAGAGAACCTTGAATACATCCTGGAATGCGGAAGAATTGCCCCCTCTGCGGCCAACCTGCAACCCTGGGTCGTTATCCTTCTTACTGAAAAAGAGGGATTGGAAAAGATAGCCCGGGCCTATCCAAGGGATTGGTTCAGGCAGGCACCGGCCGTGTTGGTTATTTGTGGCGATCACCGGGCCTCCTGGAAAAGAGCTGACGGGAAAGACCATTGTGACGTGGATATCGCCATCACAACCGACCACATGACCCTGGCTGCCGCCGAACTTGGAATAGGTTCCTGCTGGATCTGTAACTTCGACAGGGAAACATGCGCCTCCGTGCTCAAACTACCCGCCAGTATTGAACCCATCGTTATTCTTTCACTTGGTTATCCCGCCGACTCTGCAGAACCTAATCCCAACCATCTGAAAAGAAAGAAAATAGAGGAAATCCTCTACCGGGAAAAGTTCTGACCGATATTCATTACTTTTGTCTTCCGGGTTACGAATTAACCCTGAAGTAACTGTAAAACTCTGTCAGGGTAGGATCCTGACTGGGTTAAACGTCCACAACTATGAATAAAATTATTGCTCAACGTATACAGCAGTCAATCGATACGAAGAAATTGCTGCTTGAAAGCCCGGAACTGATCGATACGATAGCCGGTGTTTCGCAGGCCTGCATTTTTGCTTTCCGGAACGGGAAAAAGGTGTTGTTTGCCGGCAACGGGGGCAGTGCCGCCGATGCCCAGCACCTGGCAGCCGAATTTTCCGGAAGATTTTATTATGACAGGGAACCATTATATTCAGAAGCCCTTCATGTAAACAGGGATGTCTTTTTCGCCATCTCCACCTCGGGAAACTCTCCCAATATCCTGCAAGCCATAGAGGAAGCCAAAAGAAAGGAAATGACCGTGGTGGGATTAACCGGCCAAAGCGGTGGCAGGATGAAGGATAGCTGTGATTTCCTGATCAATATACCTTCATCTGATACACCAAGGATACAGGAATGCCATATTCTTGTCGGTCACATTATTTGCGAACTGGTGGAAGCCCGGCTTTTCCCACAATAAAACCGGCGATGGAAGCGATCATCCTTGCAGGAGGGTTGGGTACCAGGCTGCGGTCAGTTGTTGCCGATGTGCCCAAATGCATGGTCAGGGTAGTCGGCAGGCCTTTCCTCGAATATGTGATGGATGAACTCGTAAACCAACACATCGGCAGGGTCATTCTCTCGGTAGGCTATATGAAAGAAGCCATCCGCGAGCATTTTGAAAATTCCTATTCCGGCATTGACATCGATTATGCCATCGAAGAAACTCCCCTGGGAACCGGAGGCGGGATATTGCTGGCTATGAAAAAGGTGCACGGACCAAACGCTATTGTTCTAAACGGGGATACGCTCTTTGAAGTGAACCTGGATGAAATGCAGGCTTTTCATAAAAAAACCAAAGCTGATACCACCCTGGCACTCAGGAAGATGGACAACACCCAGCGATACGGAAACGTAAGTGCCGGACCGGATCACCGGATCACCGGGTTTGCCGAAAAATCCCTTTCCCCCCGTGAAGGCTATATAAACGGCGGCACCTACCTGGTTAACAAGGACTTTCTTCTCAACCTGCCTCTTCCTGAGAAATTTTCTTTTGAAAAGGATTTCTTTGAAGTGTATTATCAAAAATGCCTGTTGTACGGTTTCCCCTCGGAAGCCTATTTTATTGACATTGGAATCCCCGAAGATTATGAAAGGGCAGAAAAGGAACTTAAAAGATCTGTTGATTGATCCTTCATGGACGCTGTTCCTTGACCGGGACGGGGTGATTAACAGGAAGTTGCATGAAGATTATGTGAAAAGCTGGGATGAGTTTGAATTCCTTCCCGGTGTTCAGGAGGCCCTGGCGATCGCTGCCCGACTATTCGGAAAGATCTTTATCGTTACCAACCAGCAATGTGTCGGCCGTGGAATTCTTTCTGTTGATGCACTGGAAGAAATTCACCGGAAAATGCTGGAGGAGATCAGCCATAAGGGAGGAAGAATTGACAAGATCTATTTTTGCCCCGATCTCCGCGATTCCGGAAGCCTGTATCGCAAACCGGCCATTGGCATGGCGCTGCAGGCCAGACGCGAACATCCTCAGATCCGTTTCCGCCAATCAGTTATCGCCGGTGATGCTGTTTCCGATATGGAATTCGGAAAAAAGACCGGGATGTTTACCGCACTGATATCCAATAACATATCGATTCCCCGCCAACACCCCGACCTGATCGATGCCCTTTTCCCCGACCTGCTCTCCTTCGTCAGCAACCTCTACAGCCGTTAAAACCTGCCTTATGTCCCCATTCCTTATCTTCTCCTGTTTTCTTGGTTATACCTTGTTATTGTTTGCAGTAACCTGGTTCACTTCGAGGAGATCGACCAACGCCACCTTTTTTATCGGTAACAAGGCCTCACCCTGGTTTGTGGTAGCCTATGGGATGATCGGCGCCTCTCTTTCCGGCGTCACTTTCATGTCGGTGCCGGGTTGGGTCGGGACCACCCAGTTCTCCTATATGATGGTGGTTTTTGGCTACCTGGTGGGATATTTCGTCATTGCCACTGTGCTGCTGCCCCTGTATTACAAACTGAACCTCACTTCCATTTATTCTTACCTCGAACAGCGGTTTGGATTCTGGTCGTACAAAACCGGGGCCTTCTTTTTCCTCGTATCGCGGATTATCGGGGCCTCCTTCCGAATGTTCCTGGTGGTCAATGTGTTACAGATCTTTATCTTTGATGCGTGGGGTATCCCCTTTACCGTGACAGTCGGCATATTCATTCTGCTTATTTTACTTTACACCTTTAAAGGTGGGATACGGACCATTATCTGGACCGATACCCTGCAAACCACCTTTATGCTGATAGCCGTTCTGCTTACTGTTTATCTCATTTCCAGGGATTTACACTTTACCATCTCCGGGCTTATCGACAAGGTGGCGTCCAGCGACTTAACCCGTATGCTGGTTTGGGACTGGACCGACAAGCGGTTTTTCATCAAGCAGTTTTTCAGCGGTATGTTCATTACCATAGTGATGACCGGACTAGACCAGGAAATGATGCAGAAGAACCTCAGTTGCAAGAATCTGAGAGATGCACAGAAAAACATGTTCACCTTCAGCTTCATCCTGATGTTTGTGAACTTCCTTATTCTCTTCCTGGGTGCTGTGTTGTTCATTTACGTGCAGTCAAAAGGGATACAGCTGCCCGGGCGGTCAGACGATCTTTTCCCGGTGATTGCACTGCGTTATCTCAGCCCGCTGGCCGGTCTCGTGTTTATGATCGGGTTGATCTCGGCTGCTTACCCGAGCGCCGACGGGGCACTGACCTCACTCACCACTTCCTTCAGCATTGATATCCTGAATATGAACAAACGTCAGGACCTGACCGAAAAGGAAAAGATCAGAATGCGGTATATCGTTCACGCATGCATGGCCGTGGTGTTGCTCGGGGTCATCGTAGTGTTCAGGGCCATCAACGACAGGGCCGTGATCGATAAACTGTTCACCATTGCCGGGTATACCTACGGCCCGTTGCTGGGATTGTATTCCTTCGGCCTCTTCACCCATTACCAGTTGAAAGACCGCTTCGTTCCCTATGTGGCATTGATCTCCCCCATCCTCTGTTATTTTCTCAGCGAATACTCCACCCTACTGCTGGGAGGTTACAAATTCGGCTTCGAACTGCTGATCGTGAATGGGTTACTGACATTTACCGGGTTGTTCCTTCTGAGGAAACAATCTGCGATCAAACTATTGCAGGTTCAGGAATAACTATAATAACACATTCATTCACAGGAGTTTACTGTGAAAAATATGTGGAGTGATCTAATACCTGATGGGCCCTGAAAGGGTCCCATCTGAATAACCGTGGGTGCAGCCCACGGACAGAACAGCTACCAATCACTTCACAGCCCTGACAGGGGAGGAAGAAAAGATGTAATAATGTTGATGGGGTAAAGAATAAGGAAATGATCTGATATCATTGCCGGGTTATATTCAGCCCCTGTCAGGGCTGGGTTGA
>JAPLDE010000044.1:0-389 GCA_026391855.1 Bacteroidota bacterium
CTTTTTCTGGCTTCGGTAATAATAGCAATGGAATAAGAGATCAAAGCCAGGTTAACGATTGAAATTCCGACAGTAAGGACTGGACTCATGGGGCTGGATTTGAAGGTAAAGGTAATGAATTTTGGAGATTTGGGAAAGGATGGAGGGGAAAATGTGCGGTGTCGGGTATAGAGGATGGGGGAAAGGGGATCGGGGATCGGGGAAGAAAGAAGAGATTGAAGTAATTATTAAATTTTTTGAACGTTCAGGCAACTGTGTTTTAGTTAGCAGGTCTTTTCAACGTAAGTATAATTACTTGGAATAACATACCATCATTGCCATATAGACTCATCTTGGATAATTAATTTGTATAGATAACATTGGTATCGTTTTCTATCCCAACAGCAACT